>JAOZOC010000509.1 GCA_029933495.1 Bacteroidales bacterium | reverse complement strand
AATCCATTCTGACATATATAAAGAAAAATACTTTACACAGGGAATGCCTGACGGATGCTGGATTGGCTGTAACATGTCGTGTGCGAAAGGAGTTGATAATTACGAATTAAGAACTGGCCCATATAAAGGACAAAAGGTTTTAGTTGAGGGACCCGAGTATGAATCCGCTTCATCTCTTGGTTCAATACAGGGAATTTTTGACCCGGAATTTACAATTGAATCAAACTTCTATTGTGATACTTACGGAATTTGCACAATCTCCTGGGGAACTATTATGGGATTCGTGATGGAATGTTACGAAAACGGAATACTCAATGAAGAACGTACCGGAGGCTTAAAGCTTAATTTCGGGAATTCTGACGGTTCAATGGAACTACTACATCTGGTTGCAAAAGGTGAAGGATTTGGAAAAATTGCAGGAATGGGAGTACGTTGGCTGAAGAATTATTTTGCAGACCAAGGTTGGGGAGATCTTCAATTTATGCAAGACATCGGAATGGAAAATAAAGGACTTGAGTATTCTCAATATGTTTCAAAAGAGTCTCTTGCTCAACAGGGTGGATATGCAATGACAAACAAAGGGCCACAACACGATGAGGCCTGGCTTATCTTTATGGATATGGTGAATAATCAGATTCCTACTTTTGAGAAGAAAGCTGAAGCATTACACTATTTCCCGATGTTCAGAACATGGTTTGGACTACAGGGATTATGTAAACTACCGTGGAATGATGTTGAGCCCGAAAGCAATGCCGAATCTGATGAGCCTGCAAAAGTACCTGAGCATGTTGATAATTATGTAACAATTTACAAAGCTGTTACTGGTAAGCCTTTCGATAAGTTTGAAATGATAAAGCAATCGGAAAGAGTATATAACTTCCAGCGTATTTTTTCTATCCGAAGAGGTTATGGCCTAAGGAAGCATGATGCTCAGCCATATCGTGCTGCAGGTCCTGTTACCGTTGAGGAGTACGAATCAAGAGCTGAAAGGTATGACAAGCAAATGGAAGAATTGATTGGCGTTGCTCCGGAAGGAAAGACAACAGAGGAAAAACTCGCTATACATCGTAAATATCGTGAAGATCAATATGAACAACTTCTTGATGCTGTTTACGAACGTCGTGGCTGGAATAAAAACGGAGTACCAAAAATTTCATTTCTAAAGGAAATTGGAATGGACCTGCCTGAGCTTATTGAGGTAGTAGAGCCATTACAGTAGGAAATAAATAATCAGCAAAAAGAGAAACGGGAATTCTATTAAATAAGGATTCCCGTTTTTAAATCTTATGGTACTGTGCCAGGGCATCAATAGGAGTACGAAGGATACTTTTTATTTCTACATCAAATTCTGCAGCAATCTGGCGCAGCAATGCCTCAAAGTAGAAAGCTACCGAGCCAACAAAACTAACAGGCACATCCCTGTAGTTTTCATAATGCTCTATCTGGTTAATAAAAAACTCGCGGAAAGAGTTAGTCACCAACTCAAAAACATATTTATTTGAAAGGTGATCAGCATAGAAGGAGTTAAAAGAGGCTAGAAAACGATTTGGAAATGGGAGATTATAAATTGCATCCAGGATATTTTCACGTGTATAATTATACTCTTTTCTGAATGCCTTATCAATCTCTTTTGGCAGGTTACCAAGGAGATAATCCTTCATAAATGTTTTTCCCATATGAGCACCACTCCCCTCATCACCAAAGAAATAGCCAAGAGAAGGAACATTTTTAACAATATCTTTACCATCAAAATAGCAGGAATTTGAGCCTGTACCAAGAATACAAGCTATGCCCTCCTCATTCCAGAATAATGCTCTGGCAGCCCCGAGAAGATCGGAATTTACAATTATTTCTGCATTCCAAAAAAGCTTAATGAGTGCGTCTTCAATAATCATCGACTTGTAAATCGTGGAGCAGCCTGCACCGTAAAAGTAAATCTGCTCTACATTTTCATTCGCAATAATCGGGACAAGCTCTTTGCTGATGATCTTCTCAATCTGAACAGAATCAACATAAAACGGGTTAAGCCCGACAAGTTCAAAATGCTGGTTACTTCTGTCCTTGTCCATCAGAACCCAATCCGATTTAGTTGCGCCACTATCTGCTATTAAAATCATATTCAAATTTTGATGCAATAAAATTACTAATTTTATCGCACAAAAAACATTTTTTTTATGAATGATGTTAATACAATAATATGGGACTGGAACGGCACACTACTTAATGATGTAGATATATGTGTCGATTCTATTAATATTCTTCTAAAAAACAGAAGCCATAAACCTCTAACAACCAAGAAGTATAAAACGATTTTTACTTTTCCTGTAAAAGATTATTACAGCAAAGCAGGCTTTGATTTCACATCAGAATCTTTCGACAGTATCGCCATTGAATTTATTGATATTTATAAAGAAAAAATAAAAAAATCAGAACTTTTTAATGATGTACGTGAGGTTTTAAATCTGTTTAAAAAGAAAAAATACAGACAATTGATTGTTTCAGCAATGCAAAATGATTTTCTGAATAAAACTGTAACAGAAAAAGGTATTTCCGGTTTCTTTGAAAAAATTTCAGGGTTAGATAATCATTATGCTGCCGGCAAAGTAGAAAATGCAAAACGGCTTTTAACTGAACTTAACATAAAACCTAAAGAAGCCTGTTTCATTGGTGATACTATTCATGATTACGAGGTTGCAAAGGAAGTCGGCACCTGCTGCCTGCTTGTTGCATCCGGCCATCAGGCTTACGAACGATTAGAAAAAACCGGATACCCTGTTGTTCATTCCCTGCAGGAGGTTGTTGATTTCTTTAATTGATTAACTCCCTGCTTCAAGTTGGTGTGTCCAAATTACTCCCCTCTGTGGGCTGGCAAATGCGATGGCCGAGAGGGGAGTGTGATGGCCACATGAGGTGGAAAGGGGTGTGTCAAAAAGCAACAGTCCAAACCGCTACCAATGGCAACATTTGCTTAAGTGGTTGGTATTTAGTAAATTTCAAATAATAAATAACAAAAAACAAATAATAACCAATTTGCAAAATCCCAATTATTAAAACATTCATTATAATTTTTTGAGCTTTGAAATTTCT
>JAOZOC010000047.1 GCA_029933495.1 Bacteroidales bacterium | reverse complement strand
CGTCCTATTAAGTCGGTAAAATCAAAAATATTCCCAATATTATAAACCCTTGCAACTCCGGCCCGCCTGAAGACAGCATCATATATAGAATCTTCGGATGCCAGAGCTCCGGTATGTGAAGCAGCAGCAGCAGCCGACTCGGGAAAACGCCCTGATTTATAAACTATGATTGGCTTTTTACGCGCAAACGCACGGGCAGCCGACATAAATGCCCTGGCATCTGTTACTGACTCAACATATAGAACAATAGACTTTGTACTTGGATCCTGGCCAAAATAATCAATCAAATCGCCAAAGGAAACATCCATCGCATTACCTATTGATACAAAATATGAAAAGCCTATTTTCGCCTCCTTAGCCCAGTCAAGGACTGATGTACAGAGTGCACCTGATTGTGAAATAAAAGCAACACGCCCCTTCTGTGGCATTCCATCAGCAAAACTCACATTCAGATTTAAACCAGGCACAATAAAACCAAGACAGTTAGGCCCAATAACACGCATCTCAGGAAATTTTGCAGTTTCATTTTTCACCTGGTCTTCCAACTCTTTACCCGCCACACCACACTCCTTAAATCCGGCAGAAATGATTACTACGCCCATAACTCCTGCTTCGCCGCACTCCCTTATCAAACCTGGGACAAATTTTGCACCTGTCATAATAACTGCGAGGTCAGGCGTATTGGGAAGACTCTTTACATCTGGAAAACAGGTTATCCCAATTACAGCTTCACGCTTTGGATTTATGGGATAGATTACACCATTGAAACCTGCACCCACAAGGTTTTTTAAAACAATTCCCCCAACGCTTTTGGGATTATTGGAAGCTCCGATCAACGCGATGCGCTGAGGCTTGAATATACTGTTTAGTTCTTTTATAGGCATCTCAAAAATATTTTACATTAAAGACTGTATTACAATACTATACAACTAAATCAATTTAGTTGTGAATTAATTCACAAATGTATGTATTTATTTAATTAAGAACCAAGATAATTTGAGAGAAAATACCAAGTTCTTAAGCTTAGGATCAGAACAACTGGTGCTGATAAAATACCGCCGATTATGTCAACTGCATAATGAGCCTTGATATAGACCGTTGCAAAGAGAATCAAAATCACAAAAGGAAGCAGAATCCAAAACATAACTTTAGAACTTTTCAGGCTTAGCCAAAGAAATATTAAAGCCATTCCTACGTGTGAACTTGGAAAGGCTCCTGTAGGGTGCTCACCTGCTTCCTGAACCGCTTTAACTGCCTTGCTAAAAAACCCTGTGACAGGTACTTCCGAAAAAGGCGGCTCAAAATAAAACTGTGGCCCAACCACAGGAAATATTATAAAAAACAGATAGTAGATAAGAAAAGAGGTTATGATTACAAAAACTGTCTTTTCGGCAAACGGTCTGTCTGTAAAATAGATTATCACACTAACCCCGATTGTCATAAAATAATACGAAAAATATCCGAGGTTCATAAGCTTGCTAAACCAAACCTGTGGAAAGGATTTTGAAAACTCAAGAGCAGGTTGAAAGCCGAATATTTTATTATCCAGATTTATAAAAAACGGATCGAGATTGGCAGCGAAAAAAACATTATTGAGCAAGGCAGTCTCACCATATATATAACCCAGAAGTGTCAGCGGATAAAAAAGATGCAGAAACTCTGTAAAATTATTTTTTCTTCTTGAATCCAAATAAATAATGAATGCAATGCCTGATATAATCAATAACCTGTCAATCAAATGCATCCCAATATCAAACTCCTCTTTTGGAATAAAAATCATCAAAACTGCCGTGATCATCAAGTAGGCAATCACGACCATATCGGCAGGTAGTATTTTAAAACCTGTCTTATTCCCCGACA
The DNA here is from genome assembly GCA_029933495.1 of Bacteroidales bacterium. GTDB lineage: Bacteria > Bacteroidota > Bacteroidia > Bacteroidales > JAADJA01 > JAADJA01. The sequence continues at coordinate 10,008 of JAOZOC010000047.1, read as the reverse complement.
TCACGATACCATTTAACTGTCCTGTTCAAGGCTTCATCCAGATCAATGTCTGGCTTATACCCAAAATGATTTTCCAATTTAGCAATGCTGAAATGATAATCTTTACCTCCATTATTTATGCGGTAAGGTGTCAGAAAAGGTTCTGACTTCAATCCGATAAACTTATGGACTCCGCTATACATCTTTGCAACAGCCATTGCAATACCATAAGGTATGGAGGTCTTTGACAACTCTATTCCCAGTTTTGAAGCAAGTACAGAGTTGAATTCATGCCAGGTGATATCAAGTCCGTCAGTTGCAATATAAACATTATTTACCGCCTTTTCCTCTTTAGAAACCAGCATGATAATGTCCACAAGATTCTCAATATAAACCGGACAGGTCTTACTTCTTCCCTTATTTACTTCTGCAAATTTACCTTCCAATAAAGCATCAATATATTTCGAAATAAAAGTGCGATCATTAATTCCATAAACATTTCCGGGGCGTACTGCTGTTATCTCCATTTCCGTTTCTTTGGCAAACTCCCAAAGCCATTGCTCCGCCATATATTTCGTTTTGGCGTATGGAATCAGGTTTGGAGCAACAGGAGAATCTTCAGTCATATTCGTTTTCCCGAATCCGTGAAATGCAACTGTGCTAATAAAAACAAAACGCTTTACCCCTGCCCTATCAGCTGCTTCTGCAACATTGATTGTACCTTTATAATTGACTTTTTCAAAAACATCATACGACCCCCAGTCGGCAGCCAATCCGGCAACGTGAAACACCTTTTCAACGCCGGCAACTGCAGACTCAATTGTTGAGGATTGAGTTATATCTCCATAGAAATATTTTACGTTCAAATTTTTCAGAAATTTCAGGTCTGAGGATTTCCTGACAAGCACATTGACTTCACAATTATCTTCAAGCAACCTTTTAACAATGTTGCTTCCGATAAATCCGTTTGCGCCTGTAACGAGAACACTCATCTGTTTTATCTTTTTAAATCATTAATATTCATCATCTTATATTTCAATTAAAATATATTATAAAAACATCAGTAAGTACACCTATTGAAGCATGAATCAGGAAGACATACCATATAGACCTGCTACGTAAAGCAATCATTCCGAATAAAACACCTACTACAATGGAGCCGATTATCTCACCTTCGGGTTTTCCTATATGTATCAGGCAAGAAGAAATTGTTTGTATAAGGATTGCATTCACAGCACCAAATCTATCTTTCAACCCAAAAAGTAAAAACCCTCTGAAATAAAACTCCCAGGCGAAGTAATAGAACACAACATACATTAATTCATAGCCAAGCAAATGTTGCTGATCGGTCATTAATGATTTTGCCAAAGGATATTCAGCACGGATATCAGGCATTTGAGAAGAAAGAAACATCAAAGGAACTACGACCAATGGGATAGTAATCAGCCATTTACTTCCATATTTAATATCGCCTAAGCGAAGCCCGAAACCGGATAACGGCTTTTTCATCACAAACTTCACATACACAACCGGCAATACAAATATCAATAAAAAAAAAATAATAAATTGCCAATATCTTGCATAAATGTCAGCCTGTGGATTATCAGCCAATGCAGAAAAATACTGATAAAAATACTCCGGGTAAGCATGATATCTGTACAAAGTGAGTAGCAGCGGCGCACTCAGCAGCATAACATAAAAATGAATATCTTTTTTATTGAATAAAATCCCTTTAAACATTGCTACTATAATCTTTAATAAAATTTTTCATTTTCCCAACTACATATCTGTTATAAAACCAATGTCCTATCACAAAACCTGCCACCGACCAGACTACACCGGCAACAATATCAACAACATAATGATAACGACAGTAAACCAGTGACACAAAGATACCTGAAATTATCGGTAAAAAAATCCAGAACATCCTTTTATTATACTTTGCCATCATTAGCAGAGTTGTAAAAGAGATGGCAGAGTGCAGACTGGGAAAAGCATCAAGCTTGTTGGGTTCAAGGATATTGATAAAATTCCGTATCGGGAGAGCAATAAAAACTCCATCAAGGCTCTTTGTCTGGAGTTGCATAATTGGCTCATAAAATCTGGGACCTGATGCAGGGAAGATAAAATAACCAATATAAGCACTGTAATACACCACCATATATACAAAGACACTCTGATCAAGGTCGGTAAATCTTTTATTTCTGTATAAATACCCAAGAATAAAAAGGGGCATTGGAAAATAGAAAAAATAGAGCAGATACATAACGTCTGTGAGCCAGGGATTGACAAACTGCCCAATCCAGACTGTCGGATTAACACCAAGAAAGAATAGATCAATTGAAGCAAGTGCCTGATCATACCTGTTAAGATTCACATAAGGCAGGATCATAAAAAAGCTCTCAAAAATCACAAAGAGAAAGATGAGCGGATAAGCCGCAAGGAAAATTCTTTCAAATCTATTGTTCTTTTGTTTTCGTCGCAAACGAATAGCGAGCCCTATCACAATTCCGGCTAACAGGAAAACAAATAAAGGACCAAATAAATATGGCGAATATGCCAGAGAAAAAAGATAAATCACAAATACAACTGCCAGAAAACAGATATTAAGAAGGTCGATTATACTTTTATCTTCTTTATTAAGAAACCTCACACAAATTATTTTTTATTGTTCTCAAAAGTATATTTATAAATCCTGAACTTTTTGTATGGATCGCCATTCATCGTTTCAAGTGCCCTGTTCATAGCAACATTTGTTTCGAGAATCCAACTGGCTTCTCCTTTGTGATATCCCATACCAGCTCCACCTTTTGTCGTTTTGATATACAGGCAGGCATCAATTCCCGTTTTTCTGTATTTTTCAATAATTCCAAGTGTCAGAACTCTCATCCTTGTAACTTTCTTCTTAAATCTAATCAATTTCAAAAAATTAAACGGAAACAAACGGCCATTTCTTATTTTAATTAGAATTTCATTCACATCCGGCAGCGAAACTGAAAAAGCAACGGGTTCACCCTTATCCTCAACAATATAAACAAGTTCCGGAGATGTAATAAACTTGAGTTCCTTAACAAGCATATCAAATTCCTCAACGGTCATAGGCATAAAGCCCCAATTATCCTCCCAGGCTTTATTATAAATATATCTAAGCTTTGGCACCTCATCCTTTATATTTTTGAAATCAGCTTTTCTAATTGTTATACCCTGTGATTCCAACCGTTTTTCAATACTTTCGCTTAACCTTATCATTCTTTCCGGAATCTTCTCTTCGAACAGGCTATACGAAATAAGGTCCATTTTCTTTTGAAGTCCGTAATCAAGCAACAACTTATCGTAATAATTCTTATTATGAGTCATCATAAAATAGGGAGGTGTATCGAAACCGTCAATTAAAGTACCGCAGGTATCATTTGTTGAGGGATTTACCGGGCCATAAAATCCTTTTACGCCCCTTTCTTTCAGCCATTCGATAGCTGTATCAAAAAGAGCTTTGACAATCTCTTTATCATCTTCTGAATCAAAAAAGCCAAAAAAGCCATAGTTCTCCTTCCAGTGATCAACATAAACCTGATTTGTAATAGCACCTATTCTTCCTACCACCTTCCCATCATTATTCAGAGCAATGAAATAATCAGCATCAGCATGTTTAAAAAACGGATTTTTCTTTTTGTTTAAAGTCTCCTTTTGGATTATTCTCAACTCCGGGACATAGTTTTTATCTCCCGAGTATAGACGATATGGAAAGTCCATAAAACGTCTCAAATCCTTTTTATTCTGTACTTTTTTGACAGATACCATAGATAATCGAATTTTTATTTTCGTCAAAAATACTTTGTTTTTTCCTAAAATACATACCTTTGGCATTTCTTAGTCAAAATTTTTCCTTATTATATCAATACTATGATGACTATTTTACAGTCAAGAGCATCTAAATACACAGAACCTCAGGAAGCTAAAAAGGCAGGATTATATCCATATTTTCGTGTAATAGAATCTGAACAAGATGCGGTTGTTTGTATAAAGGGCAAAGAAGTTTTGATGTTTGGTTCAAATAGTTATCTTGGGCTCACAAATCATCCTAGAATAAAAGAGGCCGCAATAGTTGCAATTAAAAAATATGGAAGTGGATGTGCAGGTTCACGGTTTTTGAATGGCACACTTGATATACATATTGAGTTAGAAGAAAGGCTTGCTTCTTTTGTAGGAAAGGAAAAAGCAATTGTTTTTTCAACTGGCTTCCAATCAAATCTCGGAGCTATTCCACATGTTGTTGGCAGAAATGATTATGCTATTCTTGATGAGGAGGATCATGCTTCAATCATTGATGCCACAAGGCTCTCCTTTGGCAAAGTACTGAAATACAAGCACAACAATATGGTCTCGCTTGAGAAAATGCTTAAGAAGTGCGAGCCAAAAGCTCTCAAGTTAATTGTGATTGATGGTATTTTCAGTATGTCGGGTGATATTGCCAAACTTGATGAGATTGTACAAATTGCACAAAAATATGATGCATCGATTATGGTTGACGATGCCCATGGACTTGGCGTTATTGGCAAAAACGGTGCCGGTACTGCCTCTCATTTCGGCCTGACCGATAAGGTTGAGATAATAATGGGAACTTTTAGTAAGTCACTGGCATCTGTTGGAGGCTTTATTGCCGGCTCTTCAGAGCTTATCAACCTCCTTGAACACTCTTCACGTCCTCTCATTTTCAGTGCAAGTCTTCCTCCCGGCTCGGCAGCCAGCGTTATTGCTGCTATTGATATTATGGAAACTGAGCCTGAACACAACCAGAAGCTTTGGGACAATACTAATTATGCCTTAAAACTTTTTAATGAGTATAATATTGAGATAGGAAATTCAGAAACCCCGATTATTCCCGTTTATATTAGAAATAATGAAAAAACATTTCTTATCTCAAAACTTCTAATGGATAGTGGAATTTTTGTAAACCCTATCATTTCGCCCGCTGTTCCTCCCGAGGGCTCCCTTTTAAGGTTTTCGCTGATGGCGACTCATACGCACGAACATATTGACCGCGCAATCGAGGCAATTTATAAGAACGGTAAAAAGATAGGAGTTTTTAAATAAAAACACCCAACAAAATGTCGGGTGCTTAAAAATGATAAATTGGATTTTCCAAAGAAATCTATTTTTTTGCAGGCTTAACCATCAGCATTAATATTGTTCCAATTAATACAGCGACACCAGAAATTGTAAATGCCAGCGGAAAATTACCTACATCACCAAGTTTACCTCCCAGGATAGGACCTAAAATTCCTCCCACACCATAGGCAAGGAAAACAAAAGGATAATTTTGTCCCACATTTTTAGCCCCGAAAGTATCTGCTGTGATAGTTGGAAATAAGGCAAAGTTACCACCAAAGTTAAAGCCAATCAGTGTTGCTCCGAGATAAAGCAGCATCTCGCTGCCAGCCATATATGTAAACAGGATAACAAGAATACCTTGCGTTGCAGTCATAATGATAATGGATGTTTTTCTACCAAGTTTATCACTTAGCATACCCCATACAATACGACCAATACCATTGGCAAGGCTAAAGAACACGGCCATTGCTGTTCCTGCAATTGCACTTGCTTCAGCAGTAGTTAAACCGTTATCTACCAATGCCTCCATCGGATAGAGCTTCATAAGTCCGATAGACATCAGTCCTGCTCCTGCACTAAAAACAAAAGTCAGGAAGATAAGATAGAACTGAACTTTACCAAGCATTTCACTACTGGTAAATTCTCTGTCGTCAGCTTTCGCGCCAGGTTCTGCTTTCTTCTCAACAAATCCGGCAGGTTTCCATCCGGCAGGAGGAAATTTCATCCATAACCCGCCAATAATAACCATCGCAGCAAATGCTATCCCGTAGGTTATAAATGTTGAAGCAAGACCGATATTTTCGATCAGATGTCCCCAGGAGCCTGCCAGTTTCACCCAAAGCATAGCTCCAAAACCAAATCCTGCAACCGCAAGACCGGTTATCATACCTTTTTTATCAGGGAACCAGCGCATACCGACAGCAATGGGTACAACATAAGCAAAGCCGATTCCTGCTCCGCCAATAAGTCCTATAAAAATCAACAGCGGCCAGAATCCTGTTCCACCGAACAATCCGGCAAAGACGTAGCCTATACCGAGGACAACACCTCCAATAATAGCAAGCCGTTGCGGTCCCCAGGCAGTAAGTTTTTTACCGGCAAAAACCATAACAACGGCAAAAGATACAAGACCAATGGCAAAAATCCATTGAGTGTCAGCCTTCGACCACCCTTCAGCGGTAAGTGAAGGGGTAAATACCGACCAGGCATATATGGCTCCAAGAGCAAGCTGGATAAGTATGGCGCCAACAACAACGAGGCCCCTGTTCATTACTTTTTGATTTTCCATTTTTAAAATCTTTAATGTTATTAACCTGTTATGAAAGAAAAAAGACATCCGTATAATAGGATGTCTTTTTCAATTTTCACTTATCGTTTAACTTCTACTTTGGCGCCTCCGATTATCTCTTCAACAACGCCAGGATCAAGTAGTGTTGATGTATCACCAAGATTTGAAGCATCGCCTTCACCTATCTTCCGCAGGATACGACGCATAATCTTTCCTGAACGGGTCTTTGGAAGTCCGTTTACTAACTGAATAATATCAGGTTTTGCTATTGGTCCTATTTGCTTTGTAACTGTTGCTCTGATTTCACTCTCAATAGTTGCAATTTCAGCATCTGAGAGTTCTTCACAAGTTACATAAGCATAAATCCCGGCACCTTTAATAGCATGAGGATATCCAACAACAGCCGATTCATTGACTTTAGGATGTTGGTTAATAGCATCTTCAACTTCGGCAGTACCAATTCTATGACCTGATACATTTATTACATCATCCACGCGTCCCATAATTCTGTAATATCCTTCTTCATCACGCTTTGCACCGTCACCGGTGAAGTAGAGTCCGGGATATGTTGCGAAATAAGTTTGAAAGCATCTTTTGTGATCGCCATAGGTTGTCCTTAACATTCCAGGCCATGGGAATTTAATACAAAGATTACCTTCAACACCATTTCCTTCCAGAATTTTCCCTTCAGGATCAACAATAACCGGTTGAACTCCTGGCAATGGAAGTGTTGCAAACGAAGGTTTGGTAGGAGTAATCCCTGCAAGTGGAGTAATCATTATACCACCTGTTTCGGTTTGCCACCAGGTATCGACAATCGGGCATTTACCTTTACCAACAAGGTCATGATACCATCTCCAGGCTTCCTCATTAATTGGCTCACCAACCGTTCCAAGAACTTTTAACGAACTTAAATCGTGACCTGTTACAAACTGATTACCCTGTGCAACGAGTGCCCGGATAGCTGTTGGTGCAGTGTAAAACTGATTAACCTTGTATTTATCCACAACATCCCAGAAACGTCCTGCATCAGGCCAGGTAGGAACACCTTCAAACATAATTGAGGTGGCTCCTGCTAAAAGCGGGCCGTAAACAATGTAGCTATGCCCGGTTACCCAGCCAATATCAGCAGTACACCAATAAACATCACCCTCATTATACTGGAATACATTCAGGAAAGTGTATTCGGCATACATCATATAACCAGCTGTTGTGTGAAGAACTCCTTTTGGTTTTCCGGTTGAGCCGGAAGTATAAAGAATAAAGAGAGTATCTTCGGCATCCATAACTTCAGCTTCATTATCGAAACCAACACCATCAATCAAATCATGCCACCAAATGTCGCGTCCTTCTTTCATAGGAACATCTTCTCCAGTATGTTTCAGAACAATTGAATTTACAATTGTAGGGCATTTTTCCAAAGCTTCATCAACAATCGCTTTCAGAGGAATAGTTTTGGTTCCTCTGTATCCGCCATCAGAAGTTATAACTACATTCGATTCGGCATCATTAATTCTATCAGCCAGTGCATTTGCTGAGAATCCTGCAAAAACAATTGAATGAATAGCTCCTATTCTGGCGCAGGCCAGCATAGCAACAGGCAGTTCGAGAACCATAGGGAGATAAATGGCAACCCTGTCGCCCTTTTTAACTCCAATTTTTTTCAGACCATTGGCATACTGCTTAACTTTCTTAAACAAGTCACCATAAGTAATTTTAATCTCTTTATCTTCAGGATTGTTAGGCTCCCAGATCAAAGCTATCTGATCTTTACGTTCTGGCAGATTACGTTCAAAAATGTTTTCAGTAATATTTAACTTACCATTTTTAAACCATTTTACATCAGGTGCATCTTTACCCTCGAAACTCCACTCGAGTACCTGATCCCACTTTTTATGCCATTTGTACTTCTCGGCAATAGCCCCCCAAAAACCTTCAGGATCGTCAACACTTTTTTGATATTGTTGAAAATATTCTGCGAAATTTGAAATCTTTTTAAGCATAACTTTATTTTTTAGAATTAATAAATATGTTGTTTTTGTATTTCTGTTCTTTGTTCAGTCTCCAGTCAGCAGTCAGCAATCAGCAATCGGCAGTCTTCAATCCTCAGTCGGCAGTCTTCAGTCTTCAGTTACTATTTCACAAATTCAACCATTTCACCATTTCACTATTTTACCAATTCACTATTTCACCATTTTCCTGCCCTGACACCTGCAAGATTTTTCCCTCTCACTATCCTTCACTCAAACCTTACAGGAGTGCCTATCTCCTTTTAGAAGAAGAAATAAACTCCCAATAAGACCCTAAAATTACCAATTTCTTTCGGATCTGATATTATTCCGTACTCATCAATTTTCGAATCCTTTGTTGCATAAGCAGCTACAGTATATTCCAACTCCGGAGCTATCCTGAATTTACCTATATTATATATAAGCCGTGGAGCTATCCTGTAAGCATAAGCGATGTTGGCACCTCGTGCGTAAGTCTGATTACTTCCGTCGGGGAATAAATATTTTTTATCGGATGTACCCAGATTTTTGGAGTATCCGGCAAACAGCCCGACTTTCAGTTTCTTTCCGTTCGTGTTAAAATCAAGCCAAAACGACATTGTTTTTATTGGTGTATAGTCCAATGACGAATATGCAGACACGCCGGAAACTAACGTTGAGTCCAACCCTGAAACCGCATAACCACCAAGCATAGTCATACTGTACATCATCTGACCATAAACGCCATAAAGTTTTACGGTCACAGGTTTCGGAGCTATTTTTACAAAACCGTAAAAACTCATTCCTGATGCATAATCATTAGCTTTTAATGTAATCCGGTCACTATCACCCATTGTTGCCATACTTAGCCTGGGTTTCAGCCTTTTATAATTACCACCCAAACCAGCATAAAATTTTTCAGCTTTATACTCCAGTCTTAAATTTAATTCAGGCATTGAGTTTATAAGATATGTACGGCTTGGACCGCTTGGGCCTGTACTAACAAAATCCACCTGCTCAAGGGCAGTTGCAATTAGGTTAACCTTCCCAAATTTCTTTGTAAAACGAACCTGCGGATTTCTGGCAAACGGCTGAAACGGAGTGCCTGTGTTAAAAGAGACTGTGCCGGGAAAACATCCAGTAACAAACATTGGATGCCAAAATTGCCCCACCAAAAGCTCAGATTTCGGCCAGGCAAGTTTCACAAATGCATGCCGTAACCTAAAACCGTTTATGTCAGATCCTATATTCCCGAAAAAGGCACCTTCAATCAATCCGGAGGTCTTTGCTCCCCAGATATCAGGGCCGGTAATCACACCTTTCAGACGTGTCTGGATTGAAAGGATGTTAAATTTAGATGTAGCATTGATATCTGCTCCAAGGGCATCAAGGTCTTCATTTTTCGGATAAAGCAGAAAATGTCCTTCGCGCGCATCAATTGTCTGACGTGAATCAAAAAAAATGTCTGTTTTCACAAAACCGTGGAATTTAATTCCGAATTTTTTCTCTTCCTGTGAAATACTGATTAAAGGCAGAACAATTGCCAGTGCAATAAAAAACTTCTTCATTTCAACTCTTTTTGGTGAACTAATTACTCTGTTAATTCATTAACAGATGCAAAAGTAAAATAATTTTTTTCTTTTC
>JAOZOC010000046.1 GCA_029933495.1 Bacteroidales bacterium | reverse complement strand
AGCGGCGTTCTTTTAATATACCCCATATGCGAAATTGTAATTACAACATCTTCATCGGCGATAGTATCTTCTATATTAAAGTCTTTTGCAGTATATTCAATTTCAGTGCGGGGCTCATCACCATATTTTTCCTTAATCTCCCGCATCTCCTCTTTCAGAATATCCATTCTCATAGCTTCACTTGCAAGAATCTCATTAAGATGGTCAATCAGTTTCATCAACTCGGCATATTCTGCTTTTAGCTTATCTCTTTCAAGTCCGGTTAACTTCTGAAGTCTCATTTCCAGAATTGCTTTTGCCTGAATCTCTGAAAGATTAAATGTTTCCATCAATCCGGTTTTGGCAATATCAGGAGTTTGTGACGCTCTTATAAGTGCTATAACTTCATCAAGATTATCAAGCGCAATAATTAATCCCTCCAGAATATGTGCTTTTCTTTCAGCCTCTTTTAGCTCGTACTTTGTCTTTCTATAAAGAACTTCATGACGGTGCTCAACAAAATATTTAATCATATCTTTTAGATTGAGCATCTGAGGTCTTCCTTTAACGAGAGCAATGTTGTTAACGCTAAAAGATGTTTGCAAAGCAGTATATTGGAACAATTTATTTAAAACGACATTTTGAATTGCATCTCGTTTCAAATCATAAACAATTCGTAAACCTTTTCGGTCTGATTCATCGCGAATATCAGAAATACCTTCAATTTTTTTATCATTAACAAGGTCTGCCGTTTTTTTAATCATGTCAGCCTTGTTAACCTGGTAAGGTATTGAAGTGACAATAATTCGGCTTTTACCGTTATCATCCTCCTCAATTGCAGCTTCTCCCCTGAGAACTATCCTCCCACGACCGGTTTCAAAAGCATCCTTAACACCATTATAGCCATAAATCACAGCACCTGTCGGAAAGTCAGGTCCTTTAATATATTTCATTAGCTCAGGTATTGTGATTTCGTTATTTTCAATATATGCGATAGTTCCATCAATTACCTCACTCAGATTGTGAGGTGCCATATTTGTAGCCATTCCAACAGCAATACCGGAAGCACCATTAATTAAAAGGTTTGGTATTTTAGCCGGTAAAACTGTAGGTTCTTTAAGTGTATCGTCAAAATTTAATTGGAAATCAACAGTCTCTTTGTTAATATCAACAAGCATTTCCTCAGCTATCTTTTTGAGCCTTGCTTCTGTGTATCGCATTGCTGCCGGACTGTCTCCGTCCATTGAGCCAAAGTTTCCCTGACCGTCAACCAAGGGATACCGAAGTGACCAGGGTTGAGCCATTCTAACCATTGAATCATATACAGAAGTATCACCATGCGGGTGATATTTTCCAAGTACTTCTCCAACTATTCTGGCAGATTTCTTATATGCCCGGTTTGAAAATACTCCAAGGTCAAGCATTCCATACAGCACTCTCCTATGGACAGGCTTTAACCCGTCGCGCACATCCGGTAAAGCTCTGGATACAATAACTGACATTGAATAATCAATGTAAGCCGTCTTCATCTGCGTTTCAATGTTTACCGGAACTATTCTTTCACCACTTTCTCTATTTTCCATTTTTTATCTCTTTCAAAACTAGCTAATTATAAAATATCATTAAAAGGCACGAATTTAGACATTTCTTCTGAAAAACAGCATAATTCTGTAAATTATTATTACTAACATCACGATGTTAATAAAATTTGGTGTTCTAAAAACAATACACTAAATTTGTATCTACATTTGGCTATTCGGACAAGTTGTCATCTAATTGGATATATATGCTTAAAGGTAAGCTTTTTGTATATTGAATTTCAATCACTTATTAGTACAGTTAATTTATTGACATTTATGAACATTACGAAGAAAAATACGTAATATTTATTATAAATTTAGCGTTAGAGGAAATTAGGAAGTAATATATACAATGGAAGCAAAATTTTCACAAAGAGTAAAAGATGTATTATCATTTAGTCGCGAAGAGGCCATAAGGCTGGGAAATGATTATATTGGACTTGAGCATTTATTCCTTGGAATAATGAGAGAAGGCGAAGGAATGGCAATTCAGATTCTTACCTTTTTCGGAATCGATCTGGTTTCAATCAAGAGAGAAATTGAAATTTCAATTGGAAATGCAGAAGGCACTAAACTGAAATCATCTGATAATATTCCACTTATCAAACAGGCTGAAAGAGCTTTAAAAATCACTTATCTGGAAGCGAAACTTTTCAATAGCGACCTTATAGGAACAGAGCATTTGCTGCTTGCAATTCTTAAAGATAATGATAATGTGGTAACAAGACTATTTCAAAAACATGGCGTTGATTATGATGCTGTTAAAGACGAGCTGAAATCTATGGTAACAAATAAAGATACGGGATTAACAATGGACCCGATGGGTGAAATGCCTGGAAGCGGTACTACCGATGAAGACCCTGAAGAAGGTGGACGTGGAAAAGAATTTGGAGGAAATATCAAAAAGATAGCTGATTCCAAATCAAAAACACCTGTTCTTGATAATTTTGGGAGAGATATAACAAAAGCTGCCGAGGAAGGCCGACTCGATCCGATTGTTGGCAGGGACAGAGAGATGGAGCGTATTGCTCAGATTCTCAGTCGCAGAAAAAAGAACAATCCAATACTTATCGGAGAGCCCGGTGTTGGTAAATCAGCTATTGCCGAAGGACTTGCATTGCGTATTGTAGATCGTAAAGTATCCAGGGCGCTTTTTAATAAACGGATTGTTACTTTGGACCTTGCTTCGCTTGTTGCAGGCACTAAATACAGAGGACAGTTTGAAGAGAGAATGAAGGCTGTTCTGAATGAACTGGAAAAGAATCCTGATATAATTTTATTTATTGATGAGATACATACCATTGTAGGAGCAGGAAATGCTTCAGGTTCTCTGGATGCCTCAAATATGTTTAAACCCGCTTTGGCACGTGGTGATATTCAATGTATTGGTGCTACTACATTAGATGAGTACAGGCAGTATATTGAAAAGGATGGTGCTCTGGAACGCAGATTCCAGAAAGTGCTTATTGACCCAACATCACCTGAGGAAACAGTTATAATATTAAATAACATAAAGGAAAAATACGAGGATCATCATCTTGTAACTTACACTGAAGAGGCAATTAAAGCTTGCGTTACCTTAACAACACGCTATATTACCGACCGGAATCTGCCGGACAAGGCGATTGATGCACTGGATGAAGCCGGCTCAAGAGTCCATATTACTAATATCCATGTTCCTGTTGAGATAATTGATATCGAAAACAGAATTGAAGATATCAGGGGTAAAAAAACGCAGGCTATTAATAATCAGAAATTTGAAGAAGCTGCAAAGTTCCGCGATATGGAACGTAAGCTTCAGGACGACCTTGATAAGGAAAAGAAAAAGTGGGAAGAGGATTCGAGGATTAACCGTGAAGATGTAACTGAGGAAAATGTTGCGGAAGTAATTGCGATGATGACCGGAGTTCCTGTTCAAAGAATTGCTCAGAACGAAAGCGATAAATTGGTTAATATGGTTGACGACCTTGAATACTCTGTTATAGGACAGAATGAACCGATAAAAAAGGTTGTTAAAGCTATCCGCAGGAATCGTGCTGGTCTGAAAGATCCGAACAAACCCATAGGGACATTTATCTTCCTTGGTCCAACAGGAGTTGGAAAGACTCATCTTGCCAAAGTTCTGGCAAAATATCTTTTTGATTCAGAGGACGCACTTATCAGAATTGATATGAGTGAGTATATGGAGAAGTTTGCCGTTTCAAGGCTTGTTGGGGCGCCTCCGGGATATGTTGGTTATGAAGAGGGAGGACAATTGACCGAGAAAGTCAGACGTAAGCCCTACTCTATCATTCTGCTTGATGAGATTGAAAAAGCACATCCTGATGTTTTTCATCTTATGCTTCAGGTTCTCGACGATGGTGTTTTGACTGACAGCCTGGGAAGAAAAGTTGATTTTAAGAATACCATAATAATAATGACTTCAAATATAGGTTCACGACAACTGAAAGATTTTGGTCAGGGAGTTGGATTTAATACCAATGCCAAGAAAAGCGCAAAGGGAACTTATGCAAAAGGGGTTATTGAAAATGCACTGAAAAAGGCATTTGCACCTGAGTTTCTAAATAGAATTGACGATGTGGTTATATTTGATTCGCTTGACAGAGAGGATATCCATAAAATTATTGATATAGAACTCAAACATCTTTACGGAAGAATTAATGACCTTGGATATAAAATTGAGATTGCAGAATTAGCCAAAGATTTTATTGTTGACAAGGGTTGGGATGAGCAGTATGGAGCCAGACCGCTGAAGAGGGCTATTCAGAAGTATGTGGAGGATCCGCTGGCTGAAGAGATTATAAAAACTAAACTTTCGGAAGGAGATTTGATAATAGTGGATCATAAAAAGGATGATGAAGAGCTAACCATTAAGATTAAGAAACAGACAAAACAGCTTACTAAAAAGAGTGAGGATTCATAATAAATTATTTATTTTTTATATCTTTGCCGCTTTAAAACAAACCTATATTTAGTAAGATGGATAAAGCAAATATTCTAAAAGGTGGCGAATTTCTTATCAAAGAAACTGATGCCAAAGACATTTTCATTCCGGAAGAATTCGATGAAGAGCAGCAAATGATTGCACAAACCTGCGAGGATTTTCTTGATACAGAGATTTACCCGATTCTTGATCGTATCGATGATCAGGAAAAAGGGCTTATGAGAGATTTGATAGGCAAAGCAGGTGAACTGGGATTACTTGGAATTTCGGTTCCTGAGGAGTATGGCGGATTTGAACAATCTTTCGTAACATCAATGCTGGCAAGTGCTGCAATGGGGTCCGGTTATTCCTTTTCAGTTGCATATTCAGCACATACAGGAATAGGAACACTACCGATTGTTTATTATGGTAATACAGAACAGAAAGAAAAATATCTGCCAAAACTGGCTTCCGGAGAGTGGGCAGCATCATATTGTCTTACTGAACCTAATGCCGGTTCTGATGCAAATTCAGGAAAAACAAATGCAGTTTTAACAGAAGATGGTAAGCATTATATATTGAATGGCCAGAAAATGTGGATAACAAATGGTGGCTTTGCAGATGTACTTACCGTATTTGCTAAAATTGATAACGACAGGGTACTCAGTGCTTTTATTGTTGATAGCGATTCAGAAGGTATTGTGATAAATGCCGAAGAAAAAAAGATGGGGATCAAAGGGTCTTCAACTGTGCAGTTATTTTTTAATGACGTGAAAGTTCCTGTTGAGAATCTGCTCGGAAAGCGTGGACAGGGATTCAGAATTGCTCTGAATATATTACATATGGGGCGAATTAAACTTGGAGGTACTGTTCTTGGTGCTGCAAGAAGAGCTATTACACAATCAGTTGTTTATGCAAATGAAAGGAAGCAGTTCGGCCAGCCAATCTCTAACTTTGGAGCCATAAAGCATAAACTTGCCGAACAGGTGATACGTACTTGGGTTACTGAATCAGCGGTTTACAGAGTAAGTAAGAATATCGATGATATGATTGAAATTCTTCTTGCAGAAGGAAAAGATAAACCAGTTGCAACCATTGAAGGAATAGGACATTATGCCATTGAAGCTGCACTTCTAAAGGTTTTTGGTTCAGAAGTATTGAATTATGTTGTTGATGAAGCTGTTCAGATATTCGGAGGTATGGGCTTCTCGGCAGAAACTGATGTTGACAGAGCTTACAGAGATTCAAGAATTAACAGAATATTTGAGGGAACAAATGAAATTAATCGCTTGCTGGTTGTAGAAACAACAATAAAAAAAGCTCTCAAAACAGGGTTTGATGTTGTACGATTTGCAAACTCTATTATCAAAAATATTGATGAAGCAGGTGATATGACAATTCCTGTAAATGACTATTTTGCTGAAAAGAGGTTTTATATTAAGAACTTTAAGAATACTGCATTAATGCTTCTTGGAACACTATCAGAGAAGTTTGACAGGAAAATTATTACGGAGCAGGAAATTCTGATGAATATTTCTGATATAATAATGATGATATATGGTGCTGAGTCAACAATGCTCAGAGTTGAAAAACTCGAAAGCATAAAAGGTGCAGAAAATGTGAGTGTTTTGAAAGATATTCTTGATGTTTATGTTTATGACTCCTTGTGCAGTATTAATAAAAGTGCAAAAGACGCAGTTAATTCATTTGTAACTGGTGAAGAACTGAATATTATGCACGACCGCATTGATGTGTTTACAAAACAATCACCTGTTAACGTGAAGGATGCCCGAAGGAGAATTGCTGATATTTTGATCGAAGAGAACAGGTACTGCTTCTAGTATTTACAGGAAACAACGGAATAATACATAGTCCATTAAATTTCAATTTTGGAACTTCTTATCTATTTTTACCCTGTATGATCAACTTTAAAAGCATAATAAAAGAGACAGAGAAAAGGCTGAAACTACCTTTGCCGGGTACATCTGCACATCTTAAAATGGCTTCCGACATCAGGTTAAGTGAATTAACAGATGGTTACGATATTCCGAATGCTGACAAAAGTAGTGTATTAATACTACTGTATCCATACAGCGATTCAATCTATTTCGTGTTAATTAAAAGACAAAATAACAACAGTGTTCACAGTGGTCAGATCTCGTTTCCCGGTGGCAGAATGGAAGATACAGATAGTAGCTATTTTGAAACAGCTATGAGAGAGGCGAATGAAGAGGTTGGTATTAATCTAAATGAGGTTACTATAATTGGCTCATTAACTGAACTATACATCCCTCCAAGTAATTTTCTTGTTTTTCCGGTAATCAGTTATATGGAAACAAGGCCGGAACTTACACCCAACAAAAATGAAGTAGCCGAAATTATTGAAGCCGATTTACTAGCTCTTATTAATACTGATAACGTTAAATGGAAAGAGATTGAAGTGAGAGGGGTCAAATTAGAAACCCCATATTATAGTATCAACGGTCATACGGTGTGGGGTGCAACAGCGATGATTTTGAGCGAGCTTGTTGCTGTAATGAAACCGGAATAATTAAAAAAGCCCTGCCGGTATTAGCAGAGCTTTATAATTTCAGGAAATCAATTATTTCAGATATTACTCTTCAATAATAATCTCATGCTCAATCTTAGCAACTTTCTCAAGCATAGCTGTTACTCCACAATACCTTGTTTCTGAAAGAGTTATTGCTTTCTCAATTTTGTCCATCGGAAGATCTTTCCCTTTGAAAATAAAATATACCTTGATGTAATGATAATATTTTGGATGTTCTTCAGTTAGTTCGCCCTCTACTTCTACCCGAAAAGCATCTGGCTTAACACGCATTTTAGTCAGAATTGAAATAACATCCATAGCTGTGCATCCTCCAAGAGAAACCAGCGTTAAATTCTTTGGTCTCGGACCAAGGTCTCTGCCACCTACTTTTTCATCAGCATCAATTGTAATTGTATGTCCATTTACATGAGCATCGAATGACATCTCATCTGTCCAGGTTAAATCAATTTTGTTTTTCATATTATATAATATATTGTTTTTAATTTAAAAAAATGAAACCGCAAAAGTATATGAATTGTTCAAAGGTTTAACAAACGGTAATGAAATTCCCATTATCTTTTTTTATAAACCACAAAAGAATGCTGATATGGATTCTTCTCATCAGTTTCTGTAATATCTTCTCTTGAGACCTCCATCCATTCATCATTCGTCACTTCAGGAAAAAAAGTATCAGCATCAAACTCCTCATGCACCCAGGTTATATAAAGTTTATCGGCAAAAGGCATAAATTGGTTATAAATGGATGCTCCCCCGATTATAAAGTTTTCCTTATCTTCATCCATCTTATTAATCGCATCTTCAATGGAATAAGCCATTGTACAATTATCAATCTGTTCACCCTCAATATCAGTTATTACGATATTTTTTCTTTTCGGTAATGGCCTTACAGGCAATGAAAAATATGTATTCTTTCCCATAATGACAGGATTGCCTGATGTAAGCCTTTTAAACCTTTTTAAATCCTCCGATAAATGCCAGAGAAGCTTATTGTCTTTTCCAATTGCATTATTTTTTGCAACTGCTACTATTATTGAAATTTTTGTCATTGCTTATTTTTTTGTTTAATTTGTTAAACCAGAAGCTTTACAGCCAATCAGGCTTGCACCTCAACCTTACAAGTGTCCCTCCCCTCAGTCTCGCATCCACCTGTAAGGTTATGCAATTCCATTATTTTATCATTTCCTTTCTCAATGCCAATTTATCCCATTTAGCTATTCAGCCATTTAAGCATTCACACATTTAAGCATTCATCACACTAAACCGAAATCTCACCTTTAATATGAGGATGCGACAGGTATCCTTCAAGAGTAAAGTCTTCAAAATCAAAATCAAAAATACTTTTCACATTCGGATTCAGCTTCATCACAGGTAACGGATATGGTTTACGGGTAAGCTGAAGTTTTGCTTGTTCAATATGATTCAGATAAAGATGCGCATCACCCAAAGTATGAATAAATTCGCCGAGCTGCAAACCTGTTACCTGGGCCATCATCATTGTCAGCAAAGCATAAGATGCAATATTAAATGGTACCCCCAAAAATGTATCGCAACTACGCTGATACATCTGGCAGGATAGTTTACCATCTGCTACATAAAACTGAAACCACGCGTGACAAGGTGGAAGTGCAGCTTTACCCCTGGCCACATTCTCAGAAAATGAAACCCCTGATTCAGGTAATACACTCGGATTCCAGGCTGTAACAATCATTCTCCTGCTATCAGGATTATTCTTAATCTGATTAATGACTTCCGAAATCTGATCAATCCCATCGTTGTTCCAGTTGCGCCACTGTGCGCCATAAACCGGTCCTAAATCACCATTTTCATCTGCCCACTCATTCCAGATAGATACCTTGTTCTCTTTGAGATATTTGATATTGGTATCACCTTTTAAAAACCAAAGGAGCTCATAGATAATAGAACGCAGATGTAGCTTTTTTGTGGTAACAACCGGAAAGCCTTCTGCAAGATCGAAACGCATCTGGTAACCGAAGACACTAATGGTTCCGGTTCCTGTCCTGTCTTCCTTTTCTATACCTTTATCAAGGATATGTTGTAATAAATCTAAATACTGGCGCATAAACTATTTTTTGATGGGGCAAAAATAGTTGATTATTTTTCAATTTCTTCTATCTGCTTCACAAAATAATTCAATAATATTGTTGATGCTTGATTATTGCATCTTTTAAATCCAGGTAGGAATACCAATTAACCCATTGCTTAAAAAATAAAGCATAAAAACTAAATTTAGTATTGCTGCCAATGCTGAATAGAAATAAAAAAACCTGGCCATTTTGACACGATGGTTTTTGAAAATATAATATACCGACCAAACAGATGCCACAGCGTAACAGATACCGCATAGAAAAAGCAAAACCGAAATTGGATTAGCTGTGCCAAATAATTGGAACATTCCGTATCTTGATTGTGCTGAAAGCGATATTGATAAAAATACAATGAAAACGAAAAAGTTGGTAATAAAAGGCCATAAAGAAATCCACAAAGCGGTTTTGTTTTTCTTTTTCCCAAAAAGATAGACCAATGTCCAAATAAAAGCAAAAAGAACAGTAGTAAAGAGTATGATAAAAAATGACCAAAATAAAAACAAGAGCGTATAAGCCCATAGTGGTGAAATCTGTTTCAAAAATCCAGGGACAATCATTTGACCTTCAAGTGGGTCATCTATCAGTGCCATTGTAATTCTATCAGACCCCGCTAATTTAAATTCATTATTAGCTGTTGGGATATACTCAGCAGTAGTACCTTTTCCATCGAGTAAATTTTGTGTAAATAACGTGTCGTTCTTAGTCCATACTTTATAGATGTTTTTAATGTTTTGAAAAAAATCTAATTTATCAATCTTAGAAATACTGCTTGTATAGTATCCTGACAGGCTTTTAGTTATTTTATACTTCATAGTGTCAGCTTCTATTGGTTTTTTCAATAAATCTTTTGTTTGGTAGTATTTTAGCAGATAAGCTATTTTGTGTACTGCATATTCTTCATTAGAAGCATTAACCATTACTGCAAATCCTAAATTGTATTCCGGAAGATATCCAAATTTTGCATTACCACCTGGTAAAGCACCAGAATACCCGCGATAAACGAAACCTTTGTAATAACTTGCATCATTTGATAAGCCGTGTCCTTTAAATATTTCAAGTTTCGATAATTTGCCCAAGCTTTCTGAGCTTTCCATTCTTTGCAAAGAAGCATCAGAAAGTATTTGATTGTTGTTTATTTTACCTCTGCGAATAAAAAATTGAAGCAGTTTAGCCATATCTTTTGGGGAACCAATAAGCGATGCCGCCGGACGATAAAGAATATGAAAATAGTTTAATTCTATTCCATTATCATACAATTTCACTCCTCTGTTTTTGTATTGTTCAGTATAGAGAAAACTCATATCATTCATTCCCAAAGGTTCAAACAGATATTTATCTACATAATCTTCAAAGCGCATTCCCGAAACTTTTTCTACAATATAAGCGGCCACTGCAGAACCAACATTACTCTCTCTTATACGTGTTCCCGGAACAAAATCTGAGACCCTTGACTTAGGATAAAAATCAAGGGCTTCTTTAAGCGTCTTAGGTTTTGGATCATCACTACCCAACTCAGCAAAATGCCAATAGCTCCATCCGGCAGTATGTTCAAGCAGGTTTTCTATTCGGATAGGATGCTCTTCTTCCCAGGGATTATTGAACTCAATTTCAGGAATCAAATCTCTTATTTTGTCCTTAAGATTCAAACGCCCGTCTTCCTGTAATTTCAGAATTGCTAATGCAACATATACTTTTGAAATTGAGCCGAGGCGAAATATTGTGTTTTCGTTTACATCAATATTGTTTTCAACATCTGCTTTACCAAAGCCACTAAGTAAAACCACACTATCTCCTGATATCATTACAATACCCGCTCCCGGTGTATTCGTTTCAATTAATATCTTTTGAATAGATATTTTAAACTCATTTAGTGTTTGAGGTTTGTAATTTATACTATCCTTTTGAGCAAAACAGAGTGATAAACTAAAAGATAAAAAGATTAAAACTGTAAGTGTTTTTTTCATGATTTGTATTTAAAAAATATTTCATTCTCTATTATATTGTGTAATCTTCTTTATAAGGTTGTGTTATACTGTAAACCTTGTCAAATATAAAGAGTAAACCTATTATTAAAGGAATCCCCAGGAATTGCCGGTTAATACTAAAGTCATAGTACGGGATTCTAATATTCGTAAATGAGAACGATAAATTAAGTCCTAAGATAAGCCCTAATACAGAAAAAAGATATATTAATTTTACATATTTCTTCTTGCTTTGCTTTGCTATCGAATGTTTATGAATTATAGTCATCATATTCATATCAAATTCTTCGTCCAGCTTTGGAACTTGCTTTTTTTGAAGAATTGTTTTTAAATTATCCCTTTGTTCAATCATAAGATATATTTTATTTCAGTTTTAAGCTTTTTATTTAGTTTACTGTAAAAACTCTTTCGGCCACGTAATAATAACATTTTGATTTTTGATTCAGACCAACTTGTTAAATCCACAATTTCTTTAATGGATTTTTCTTTTAAGTAAAAAAGTTCTAACACTATAGATTCATTAGGTTGTAAGAGGTCAAACACTTCAGAGATTAATCTTTTTTGTTCATTTTTGCTGATGGTTTCTATTGTATCTTCGACAGTTTTTATTAAACCTTCAGAAATATCGTCGATTGGAAGAATAGCCCTCTTATTAACTCTGCGTAATGATTTATTTATTATAGGGACATTCATTAATACCCCCAACCCAGTGATATCAACATAAGCCGTT
>JAOZOC010000508.1 GCA_029933495.1 Bacteroidales bacterium | reverse complement strand
AGCATTTTCGATAGTACCTCCGTTTATTATCTCTACCCAGCCCTGGTCATCCGGAAATTGGTTAGCCGAGGCAGTACCCCACACCTGGATGCCCTGCCATGTTCCACTTTCACTACAGGTTATAGTACCGCCATCAATAATGAGCTTACCACCGCGTTTTACAATTATTTTTGTATCATCAGGTACGACCAAGGTAGTATTAATGGTTAAGGTTGCTCCGGGCTCAATGCAAATTTCCGAACCATGAAATATCCACCAATCTTCCCAGATTTCTTGCGGATCAGTAATTTTAAAAGATTCGGAAAATAAATTCACCGTAAATTCACCGTCAAATATGAAATTTCCACTAAAATTATCCGGATAATAATTGATAGTTCCTTCTCCGGTAAATTTCGCATCCATTATTGTAACTCCCCGTTCTATTTTCAATGTATTATCATCGATGTAATATTCGGATAAAAAAACACCCTCTTCATCAATTTGATCGCTGGGACATAAAACTTCCCTAAGATCCTCATACCCGTCGGGATTATTTACCTCAACCCAGGCTTTGTCCGGATACTTGCCGTGTACAGTAAGGAATTTGTAGTCTTCAGGGAAAGTCAGGTTGCAATTAATTTCAACTCTTGAGGGATTGTAGATTATCTTTTCATCTGGATTAATATAATTTAAATCTATTGTTTGATCAATTGTATATGTATGAAGTGCGCCATCCTGTACTTGATCAGATATTTCCCCATAAGTATCAAAACCTGCATAAGCTTCGCCACCTGCATTTCTAAGTGGTGGGGATAACAGAACATAGGGTGCAGGGTAAAAATAATCACCTGGGAATGCAGTTGGACCTGGGCCAGGGTTATAGGGAGGTTCATATGGTAGTACATCAATAGCATGATAATAGTTTATTGACCCTTTAGGTGTTAAACCGGAAGGATTGGCACCTTGAAACCAGCTAACATTATCGGTTTCATTATAATAATGTAGGGTCTGACCAAAATCATCTTTTTCATATAAAAATTTCGGCATAAAAATTATATCATATTTTTGTTTTGCATCATTACCTATCCCATTATTAGTTAAATCGAAGGGATACTTTTGCATTCTTCCTCTTGTATTATCATACAACCAGGATATTGTTACCTTAATTTGGGATTCAATGTCGTCAGACTTATGAACATTAAGTGTTATGCGTAAAATCGAATGAGGTAGGAGTAGCCTGTCGTAATTGAAAGTATTGCTAGCATAAGCATAACTGACTAATGATGCTTCATTACTCATACCTTTATATGTCTGCCCCACTTGGAAAGGTTGTGGATCACTACGTAAATAAACTGTTTTTCCATCAACCCATCCATCTCCTTCTCCAGTATAAGGATCGTTAATAGGTCCAGGAACATCGGTTAGTACAATGAAATTACGTACAACTTCATCGATAGGCTCCGGTGGTACACAGCTTGAAGATACTGAATTAATATCAAAGCAGTCAGGTACAAAAGGGAACGATACACATTCAAAGCTATAAGTAATTAAATGACCACTAAGTGCATCAGAATACCAATCCAAATTTTCGATATAAATTTGATATTCACCAAAATAACCTTGAGGTGCGTCATTTGAGAAAGTTAGCCCCTCTACATTATCAGGATCATAGTGATTTATTTTGTCTTGCGAAAAAGCATTTACTGAAAGTAAAATAAAAACTAAAGTTTTAATTGTTTTCATTTTTGAATGGTTTTAATTAAAGAATTTTATAATCTTTTTGCGTTGCACAAAGATACATAAAAACAGCTAATTAAATACAAAGAATCAAATAATTGTTTAATGAATCAAATTTGCAAAACCTCTTTACCGAGCGTGGACACTCTGCCCATAGTGGTTAAAGTCCAGCTCTCAAAGCAATAATAAAGTTTCTTCCAGGTGAGACAATTCCTGATGAATAGGGGCGGTAGCGGTGATCCAGTATGTTTTCGATTCCAAAGTTAACCTGCAAATATTTATTGATCTGGTAATAGCCAATGAAATTAAGTGTGTACCATGACGGAGAATATGGGCTGCCGTTGCTATCTGTGGCATACATATATGGTTTATCTCTTTCTGACAGAGGAAGATTATTGTAGCTTATCTCACCATTGTAGTTGACATAAAATTCAAGTCTAACATTTTTTGCTTTATATGTAACACCTGCATTTCCAAACAGCGGTGAGACATGCCGAACCGGAGAGCCCAGGTCATCTTCACCTTTCATATATGTAAGGCTTGTTTTAAAACCAAGGCTTTTAATGATATTTGCTTCAAAGCCAAAACTGCCACCATAAATCCAGGCTTTGCCGGTATTAACAAGAGCCTGAACTTTGCTCATCTCCCCATCATAAATAATCGAATCTTGTCCGTTAAGTTTGAAATCACTTCTTACCATTGCATCAATAAGGTAAGTATAAAATCCCGTTATGTTTAATCTCGCATTTTCTGAAAATGAAAAGGTCAATCCCAGGTCAGCATTGTAGGCGTATTCAGGGTTAAGGTTAGGGTTAGGTACAATAACATTACCGGGTTCTGAATCAAAAACTTTGGAGATATCATCAATATTCGGGGCTCTGAAGCCTGAAGATAAATTTGTGGTTATATTCAACATCTTAGCAGGTCGGTAAACGATTCCCAAACTTCCGTTTAATGCTCCGGTGTTCAATTCAATTTCATCATAAGGAAAGGGATAAAAAGATTTATTATCGAACTGAGAATTCATCCACACATAGCTATACCTTGCTCCAATAAGCAGAGTTACCTTGTTGGAGATTTCTGATTTGAAATCAGCATAGGCAGAAGCACTTGAGTAATTACTTCCACCGTCAGGATAGCGTGTTGCAGTGGGCTCTATTGAGTCAGTAACGATATCAACAATGTTTGCTGTCGATTTAACCTTATTGTAAAATGCTTCTGCACCATAATAGAGTGTGTTCTTTTCGGAAAGATTCTTCGTGAGGTCGAGATTTAATGTGTAGATGTTTAAATCCTCAATTCTCTCCCTTCTTGTATCATTTCCAAACTTTCTGTCGTATCTGCTCTCCTGAACATCCTGATATCCCAGGATTATTCTCGCCTCATCATAAATCCCATGATC
>JAOZOC010000507.1 GCA_029933495.1 Bacteroidales bacterium | reverse complement strand
ATCGGCTCCGGCCACAACTACATTGTCATACTTTCCCCATTTAATTAACCTGTCGGCAGTATTTAAGGCCAAAACTCCAGAAATGCAGGCATTGGAAATAACAAGCGGAGTGTTTGCGGATTTAAAATAATCACCTATAACCTGAGCTGATTTCCACAAATGAACACGACTGGTATCAAAACCTTTCGGATTATTTCTTAACAAATCAATATTCCCTTTTGTGGTAGAAATAATTATCCCGGTTCGCGGTGAACGCATATCAATCTCTGTTTCTTTTAAAGCCTCGGATATGGAAATAATAAGCAGTTGCTCAAAAAGGGTGTAATCATCATTAATATTTAATCGGGCAGCATGCTCTTCAAGCCGGTTTCTGTCAATAAGCGAGGCGGGAAACTCTTCTGGATACAGATAGTTGTATTGTCCGGTCTTTACTCCGGTATTACCATTAATGAGATTTTGGAAATTTTCATTTGTGGAAAATCCCAGGGAGGTTATAATGTTATCACCGGCGATGTATGAGTTCAGCATAAAACAATCGAATGAAAACTGTCAGCGCCAAAAGTATGGTAAAATTTTCAAAAAAAGCTATTATGTGATAAAATATAGCTATTTCAATTCATCAGGCGGTATTGCCATATCGGGAGAAATATGCCTGAAATTTCGCTTATCCTTCCATTCATTTTCATACCTTGAAAGCATTTCCGGTATAAAATCTTCCAGTTTTTTGTTAAGTTTTTTAATTTTTTCTTCGGGAGTAACTACAGGCTTCTTTTTCATTATCAGCTTTTTAGCACGCTCAAACAATTCCCTGTCGTTAACAGTTATAGGTTTTAAACCTACATGAGCTTTCCAGCCTCCCATAATAACATCAACAATTACAATATATGTTCCTCCCGCTTTAAGGTCGGCAGTCAGGAACTCCTTATTTTCAGAAGATGCCCAAAGAAGCTGCTCTCCCGGGTCACACTCGTATCTCATATAGTTCTTTCCTTTGAACACACCAATGTACTTGTCACCATGGAAGTACTCAAACGAAACGGCCCCGCCCCAGCCACTGACGCGTACAAAATAGATAACTGCTTTTCCTTCGGCAGGAGGCTGAAAACCCTGCGCAAACAAAGAAGATGATGCGAAGAATGCTGCAACTGTTAAAATGAATAATAAACTTTTAGTTTTCATAATTCCGTGGATTAAATTATTACTAAATAATGAACTTTGGTTTCCGGCAAATATAATAAAAATAACAGCATTTATTTAATCAAACCCTGCTTTTTTTTCCACTCAATATAAAAATCAGGATTTGTAAGTAACAGCTCACCATCAGTACTTAAAAACACCTGAACACTTCTTCCTGTTGCAACAAGTGAATGATCGTCTTTTTTAAACACTTTATATTCGAAAATTATCTTGGCAGCTTCAGTATTAATAAATTCTGTTTCAACAATGATTTCATCACCATAAACTAATTGGCTTTTATAATGACAGCTAATATCAACTACCGGAGTAACTAATTTTTGCTCAAAAAAATCGAGGTAGCCCAGGCTGTACTCCTTTCCGAATGCCTCACGCCCATCTTCAAAATACTTGATGTAATGGCCATGCCAAACAATTCGTAATGAATCCACTTCACTAAATCGAACTTTGCCTGTTGTACGGTTTATGAGATCGGTTTTCCACTCAAAACTATTTTTTTTATTTCTCTTCATGAGAGCCTTTTTGCAAAGTTATATCTTTTATCCAAATATTAAACTAAAAACACCTTAATCTCACATTCGGCAATTAATTCATTATTCAGATATACCGTTCCCTTTACAATTTTTGCATTCATCACCTCATGTTCAACAGAAACCCTTGTATTAATAGTACTGTTAATTCCCGGCAGTGATTTTATTTCCAGGTTTTTTATCCCTCCGATCATACCGAGAGGCGTTTTTTCACCTTTTTCAGATGCCACGTATCCGGCCTGCAAAGCAGCCGTTTGTGCAATATTTTCAATTATTCCTGCTTCTGAAAAATAACCTGCTTCCGTCAGAACATTATCTTCTGTAATTGTAAAAGATGATTCGGCTTTTGTTTCGTCAGCAAATATCAACTTCTCTACCATTACGAATGGGGGCCGCTGCGGTATTAAGTTTAATATATTTTCTGAGTGTACCATTTATTGTTTTGTTTTACATCTGAGCAAAGTATGTCCCAGCCCGATATTTCTGTACTCTTCTGCGATATACATTCCTGATTCTACGACTAATTTTTTCATATCTTCGGAGTGATACATGCGACTGTTGCCATTAGCCATACAGGTAAAATATAATGATGTTGCATGCAGGCTGTATGTTGATGCTTCAAATTTTTGCCTGTCCCAAAAGGTTTCCAGGATAAACAGATCGGAGTCATTTGTCATTACATCTTTTGCCCGTTGCAAAATACTGACTATCTCGTGCTCAGAAAAGCAGTCCAGAAACTGACTCAGCCAAAAAACATCATATCCTTTTGGGAATATTGCATCTTTATTCAAAAAATTAACCGGAAAAGTATCAATCCTGTCTTCAAATCCCCGCTGTTTAATATTGGCTTTTGCATTCTTAAGCTGTCCGGGCAGGTCCATAATGGTAATATTCACATTTGGGTCATAAGACGCACAGGCAATAGCAAATTTTCCGGTGTTACCTCCAAGATCAACGACCTTACGCGGTTTTGACTGAAAAACAATTTTTAAAATCTCGTCAAATGCTATATCGGAATAGAAATGGTCAAAATCGAACCAGCTTTTCCGGGCACCGTCGGGCAGCTCTGCCAATGCTTCATAAATTGTATTCCAGTTTCCATAAGTTTTCTGCAATCCAACCGGTTCACCCTCTTTTATTGATTCCTGCAAATAGAAAGCACCTTTGTAGTTTATATCATTTGCAAAATCCATATTGGCTCTTGTCATTTCATCCCTTTCGATGAAAAAACCTGTTTTTGTAAGCTTAAACCTGCCATCTTCGAGATAAACCATCTCAAGGCTCAGTCCGGCTTCAAGAAGAACGGTTGCTCCATATTTTGAGATGCCGGCCTTTTCGGCAACCCCACCTGCTGTCAGTCCCTTCTTTGATTTCAGCAAGAGCTTAAGAATGCCA
>JAOZOC010000506.1 GCA_029933495.1 Bacteroidales bacterium | reverse complement strand
TTTGCAAATTTATAAAAATTATCTTTGCACAATTTCTACAACGAATTATTTTTGAATAATGATACATTTTGACAAATTTATTTTAGAAAACGGGTTAAAAGTGATTGTCCACAAGGACAAATCCACTCCGATTGTTGCAATTAATATATTGTATGATGTGGGAGCGCGCTATGAAGACCCTAAAAAAACGGGTTTTGCACATCTGTTTGAACATCTGATGTTCGGTGGTTCCAAAAATATTCCTAAATATGATGAGCCTCTGGAAAAAGCCGGCGGCGAAAACAATGCATTTACAAATAATGACATAACAAATTATTACCTTACAATCCCAAAGCAAAATATTGAACTGGCATTCTGGCTTGAGTCGGACAGGATGAACAACCTTGCCTTTTCTAAAAAAAGTCTTGAAATTCAGCGAAACGTTGTAATTGAAGAGTTCAAGCAATCATATCTTAATCAGCCTTACGGTGATGTGTGGCTTCTGCTTAGACCCCTGGCCTTTAAGGTCCATCCGTACAGATGGTCAACAATAGGAAAAGAAATTTCACATATAGAAAATGCAACAATGGATGATGTAAAAGCTTTCTATAAAAAGTTTTACAATCCTGACAAGGCAATTTTGACTGTTGCAGGAGATATAGAAACTGATGAGATAAAGGCGTTGGCAGAAAAATGGTTCGGCCCCATATTATCAGGAAAGGTTACTAATAACAAAACTATCCTAAAGGAGCCGAAACAAACTGAGGCCAGAGTCTTGACTGTTGAAAGGGATGTCCCTTTCGACTCTATCTACAAAGCATATCATATGTGCTCCAGAAGAGATAAAGATTATTATACCAGCGACCTGATATCCGATATACTCTCCAATGGAGATTCCTCGCGATTATATTTAAAACTTGTTAAAGAGCGCCAGATTTTCAGCGAAATAAATGCCTATATATCCGGCGACTTTGATGAGGGGATGTTTGTTTTTAGCGGTAAGCTCGTTAATGGAATTTCTATTGAAGATGGCGAAAAAGCACTAAATGAGGAAATTAGTAAATTAAAGGAATTTACTATTAGTGATAATGATCTTGTCAAGGTAAAGAACAAAATTGAATCAACTTTAGAGTTTTCAGAAATGAGTGTTCTGAACAAGGCGATGAATCTTTCATTTTCGGAACTTCTTGGCGATGCAAATCTTATAAATCAGGAAATAGACTTTTATAATGCGGTTACAAAAGAAGGTATTCATCGTGTAGCCAATGAAATATTCAGAAATGAAAATTGCTCAACACTTTATTATTTAGCAAAGAGAGATGGCAGAAATTAACAGAACAATACAACCGGAAATAAAGTCTGTTGACAGGATAAACCTGTTTGAACCTAAACAGATTACACTTGACAATGGTATTCCTGTTTACCTGATAGATACAGGCACACAGGAACTCATAAAAATTGATTTTATTTTTAATGCCGGAAAATGGTATGAGGAACAACTTTTACTTGCTGACTTCACAAACAATATGCTGAAAGAGGGCACAAAAAATTACACTTCTCAGAAGATTGCCGAAAAGATTGATTATTATGGAGCGCACCTGGAAACATCAGCCGGAAGCGATGTTGCATCGGTCTCTCTATATACATTGAACAAATATCTTGAAAATGTGATATGCGTAGTTGAAGATGTAATTAAAAATCCTGTCTTCCCCGAGAAAGAGCTTACTACTTTTATTCAAAATAAGAAACAGGAGTTTCTTATTAACAACGAAAAAGTACGACACGTTGCAAGGAGGATGTTTAATAAACAGATATTTGGGAGCAGTCATCCTTATGGGAAAACGGCTGTCATTGATGATTTTGACAAAGTAACAAGTGATGCTCTGGCTGCATATCACATCAAGCATTACATACATTTGGACTGTAAAATTATTGTTTCAGGAATGATTCCAACAAATCTAGTAAGTATTCTGAATAGTCATTTTGGTGGAAAATCTTCATCTTCAACAGAAACAAAAAAAGAAAAAAAGAATACTGAGATTATACCTGAAGGCGTAAAAGTACATATCAAAAAGGCTAATGCTGTTCAGTCTGCAATAAGAATCGGGAGGCCTCTGTTCAACAAAACACACCCTGATTTTCTAAAGCTAAAAGTTGTCAATACTGTTTTGGGCGGCTATTTCGGATCAAGGCTTATGACCAACATACGCGAAGATAAAGGTTATACTTATGGTATTGGCTCAGCAATAGTTTCATTACGCAATTCGGGATATTTTTTCATTGCTTCAGAAGTTGGAAGTGATGTAACCAAGCTTGCCATTAATGAAGTTTACAATGAAATAGAAAAGTTGCAACAGGAACTCATTGGAGATGAAGAACTAAATCTAGTAAGAAATTATTTGTTAGGTTCAATGCTGAGGAATTTTGACGGGCCATTTCCTATTGCTGAAAGCTTTAAGAGTATTCTGGAGTATGGACTTAGCAGCGACTATTTTCAGAATTATATTGACACTATCAAGAGTATTACACCTGAAGAGATACGTAATTTGACTCAAAAATATTTCGACAAAAACGACCTTTATGAATTAATTGTTGGATAGTTTCATATATTTGCAAATTACAGTTTTCAATTAAACGATTATTATGCTAAAAGCTTTTTCGAAACTAATACTCAGAATATTCGGATGGAAAGAATTTGATGAGATACCGCATAATATCAGGAAAGCTGTTGTTATTGTTGCTCCCCATACAAGTACGTGGGATTTTGTCATTGGTCGTTTTGCTTATTGGGCACTTGGATTTAAACCCAAATTCCTGATAAAAAGTGAAATGTTTGTTTTTCCTATGAAGGGATTGTTAAATTGGGTGGGCGGTATTCCTGTTAACAGAAACAAAAGCGGGAATATGGTTGAAAATGTTGCCAATCTGTTTTCAAAATACGATTCGCTTTTTATTACAATTACACCCGAAGGAACACGACGATTAAATCCCAATTGGAAAAAAGGGTTTTATTACATCGCATTAAAAGCACAAGTTCCAATTGTTATTGGAATTCTTGATTATAAAAAAAAGATTGCCGGGTTCTCAGATGTTTTTTATCCCACCGGAGATTTTGAAAAGGATTTTAAAAATATCGAAGATTATTAC
>JAOZOC010000045.1:10122-11966 GCA_029933495.1 Bacteroidales bacterium | reverse complement strand
AGCCTTAACTGACGCCCAGGGACCACCTGCAATAGCACGTGCCCATGGAATACCTACTGTAATATAGTTAACAGCACCAGGTTTCAGTGTAAAAGGTCCGGCCGACTGCATAAATCTTCTATCACTGGGATTGTTTCCAACCTCTTCTTCGCTCCAGTAATTTCCATTTTGATTAAAGCCTCCGTTTGGTGGTATCCCACCAGTTCCCCAATTACAAGGATCGGAATCATAAGGAAACATAAAATCGCAATCAGGCCCTAAAGCACCAGAATTCACATGTCCGTTCCCTCCATATTGCATCCGTGAATTATCCTTCCAAAAACCTCTCAGATAATTATAATATTCAGGAGCAACATTTGGTCCACCTTGAACACCACCAGCATTATTATGATAAACAAATCTTTTCATTCCATAACGCTCATCATCTTTAATACCGTTTCCAAAGTTAACACCGTTTATAGCCTCTGCACGAACAGTAAATAAACCAGACTGAGGGTTTTCGTCACCACCATAGCTCATTTGAATTTCAACACCGTCAAAACTAACAATACTACAATCCTCTTCAAAAGAAGGTCCCAAATCGCTTTTTTTAATAAATGAAGGATTATCGCAATTATCAGGATCCATATATGGCCCCTGGAAGAAGTCAACACCAATTGCAGGAGGCTGTTCACCATAAGCCTCAGGTTCTCCCCCTCCATCAACCGCTTTACCGTTATAACAATAACCCAATCCTCTGCCAACATCACAACCTACAAAATCATCCCAGGCATACCCAAGATCAGTATCAACCCAGGGAGCAAAAAATGTCTCTGTTAATTCATAAGTTGAACGATTAATAATCTCATAACTATAAAAAGTCATATTATTAATAGCATCATTAGTTGAAAAACCAAAAGCTTGCGCACGTATTTCTAAACCAATAGCTGCTCCTTTACTTTCAGAGTGAAAATTACCTTTATCATTAAATAGCCACCACAATGTTTCATCACCTTTCAAAACCTGGTCAACCAGGATTCCACCAAAATACTGTGGGTAATAGAGTTCAGTTTCCATTGTAGGAGTTGGAATATAATCAGGATCATTTGCATAAAGCAAAGGACATAATTCATTTGTAATATCATAATAAGGATAGTCACCGTCATTAGGATCGTAATCACCATCACCGTTAACATCCTTAAAGGGTGCCAGATAATAGCTCTGTCCTTTAGAAACATCACCATGAGCAGGATAGTTCAATAATGCTTCCGGAATTGAATATCCAGGGAAATCTTCAGATTTATTATCACTATTCCACCAGCTTAAGAACTGGTCAACATCTGAACGTTTAAGGTCGAACATTTTGTCCCACTGCGAACAGGTTTCCTTGTCGATAGCAGCAGTCCCATCAAGCGTCAGAGGTCCGGTCCAGTAATCCTGCCCAACCTGTCTGTATCTAAGAGCAGCAAGTTTTAACTGGTTGTTAATATCAAGGCCCCCAATCCATAATGAACCAGAAAACATTGATGTAGCAGAACCATTTGCAGGAATATAGTATTGAGCACCAATACCGGCTCCCAGATCCCACCACATATCACCTCCGGTATTAACACGGACTCTTACATTATTTACGTTTAAAAACTTATATCCAGCAGGAGAAGAACAGCCTGAAGCTGTTGATTTAATGCTCCCGGAACCCTTTAATTCTCCGAATTTATCTTTCTCGGCAAAACCGGAATATGTTAAAACGAAAGAGAATAACGAGATAACCAGTATGCGGAAAATATTTCTCATAATTTAATATTTAAAAGTTCTCTTAACAATAGAGTTAATATTATTTAATTAAAAATTTATCATTACACCAA
>JAOZOC010000045.1:0-10022 GCA_029933495.1 Bacteroidales bacterium | reverse complement strand
TAAATCTCTTTGTCAATTCTCATATCAACTCTAAACTGCCAGGGAAGTCTGGAACCATTAATAGTTCCTTCAAGAATCCTTGTCCCTCCGGTTGTTAATCCGGTTATATTTGTCTGAGCAGTATATGGAACACCTGATCCACCTGTTAATGTAAAGTTAGCACCAAGGTTTTTCAATACCTGAACAACTTTTTCCTGATCTGTTCCTTTATGGCGTGTTATTGTCGGCCCATTATATGACTTTCCATCAGTAAATCTGTATTCGAGTAGCATTGTAAAATTATGCCTTCTGTCCCAGTTTAAAGGATTTAGTACACGCAGATTTGGAAGACCGGAGGCAATCAATGCTGCCGATGTTGTTGTAGATGACCCTGTACCATCAGCAAACTGAAGAGTATAACTAAAGTTAAGCCTTGTATTACTGTTCAATTGCCTCAGGTCGTAAGTTGCAGTTAAACCTTTCACAGTACTAAAGTCATAATTTTTATATGATGTATATGGCCTCGGATAGGCACCATTAAGTTGGTAAATCTGGATATCATCGCGTATTTCACCATAAAAAACAGTAAGTTTTAACGAAGATTTATTTGTCAGCTTCTGTTGGAAACCAAGTTCATAGTCAATCCTTTTTGTTGGTTTAAGACTTGGATTATTCATTGTTCCGGTAGCCGTATTGATGAAATAATATCTTGAGGGATCAGCATAGACATTAGATGTAGGTCTCTGAGACAAAACATCGTAATGTGCAAAGAACAGAGCCTCATCCGAAATTGGGAATGAGAAAGATATCCTCGGCATTACAGTCCATTGCGGATTATAATCCTTAAAAGCACTTCCGTTTACATGTTCCTGATTCGGATCAACTAAGTATGGGGAAACACCGGCTCCTGCATCAAGGAGATAAGGATCCTGAATCTCTATTCCTTCGGCATTATACCAGGTATATTCATCCCTATAACCTGTTATTGAAGATGGGTTTCTTGCATCATCAACATATACAATATAGTCGCTCCCCATATTGCCAGGAACTGAAACCTGATTACCACCAACACCAATTTGCTTTGTTTCGCCAACAGAATAGGCTGAATAAAGCAGGAACGGGTCTTTTAAGACCGACTGGTTTGCATCAAAACGGTCAACACGAAGTCCTACATTAAAAATCAAATCTTTGAAGGCAAATTTATCCTGAATATAGCCTGCCATATATATAGGCTCATAAGCAGGAATAGGTCTTGTATAATTTCCATACTCATCTGTTTCATTAAAGAAATCATCAAAACTTGGCTTACTCTTTAATTTATTACCTTTATAATCATATCCGTAATAGCTAGCTACATAACGCCCGTCAAATAAAAGTTCGTCAGCGCTAAACATATCAATACTAAAGAGATCCTCCTCCAATTGTTCGGTATGCAATACCCCATCTTTATCGTAATATTGAATTGTTTTGTTGTCAAAATCCCAGGAATCAACAATAATAAAATCTGTGCCCTGTGGATCCAGTCCGAGCTTATTTCTCAGATTCCAGTCAAAAGTAGTTTGTGTTGGTTGGTCGTATTTTCTATAATACAGAACTGTATCCTGAAAGACACCATCATTATATATTGGAACAGGATTATCTACATCAAGTTCCAGAATATGAAGGTTAGTATAGCTTCTCATCAGTGTCCAGAGTCCATTTCCATTATAGCCATATCCGCTATTGTTTCTTTGCTCATACTGAAATCCCAATTTTAGTTCGTTATTTCCAATATCAGCAGAAACATCAACTTTGAACGAAACCTGGGTACCTGTTCCAACACCATAATTGGCCTGGTTTGCACCGGCAGATCCCCAAAGACCATAAACCCCCGGAGGACCCTGGCCGTTTATCTTACCTCCCGCAGATATCAATTGGGTTGCATTCTCAATTGAACCTTCAGGGAATAATTCATAAATCTGCCTGGTATAATTTGCAATAAGCGGATTATAGTTTTCCTCTTTAAAAGTAAGAAGTGTATCATAATCCCAGCTATTCAGCAACCATACATTAGTATATTCCTGACCATCTATATCTACATTTCCAAGCTCATAAGTGGGAGTTCTAAATTGGCTGAAACTACCAAGATAACCAATTTCAAAAATATTGTCTCTGTGATTGACATCCATTGTTCGGCCACTTGTTTTTGTGTAATCCCCCTGAATACTGTAATAAACATTTTTAATAACTGATGTGCTCTCAGGATCTGTGGGGAACCTCTGAACAAACCGTCCATATACCCTCCATGTGTTACCATTGGAAAATGCATTTTTATCATAGTTAAACATTGAGTTTGAAAAACTATAATTACGTCCTTCATTAAAATTATACTGGCCTCCTAATGTCAGAGTAGTATTTTTAGAGGTTCTAACATCAATTTTTCCGGAGAGGTTTGCACCATATCTAGAGGAGTTTGGAGTATATTTCTGATGCTTCAAGTTCTCGGCACGTGTATATTCTGCATTTAAAAATGTCCCGCTGGCTTGGTCGGAAGGTCTTAAAGGATTTTGCTCAAGACTACTCAGATAATCATCCTGGGCAATATCAACGCCAAAAGCAGTAGGCCTGCCATCCTTATTATAAAAGAGGTCACCGGAAATAAAGAAACCAAGTAATGATGTCCTTCCTTCTTTACCCTTAATAAGAGGTCCCTGTACACTAAATCCGAGCCTATTATGGCCAAAAGCATCAAGAAACTGAGATGTCTCCAGTTCCAGACCACCACCAAAAGAACGAGAAGGTCCTTTTGTTGTTACATTAATAATACCACCTCTTGCATCACCATACATAGCCGGAAGTCCTCCGAGATAAACGGCAACCTCTTCAATAGCCTGTTGTGGTACGCTGGCAGAGCCCATGACCCTCATACCGTCGATATACATAATTGTACCATCAGAACGAGCGCCCCTGACATTACTTACACCACCATCGGCAGAATAAACACCCCCAACAGTAGCAGCAATTGCCCCGGCAGACCGGTTTGGCATCTTTTTTATCTCCTCAGCCGTAATATGGCCTCCTGAGATTGTTTTATCCTTATCAATAAGAGGAACCTTATAGTCAGTAACAACAATCTCTTCAAGATTTGTTGCCGACGATTCCATCACAACATTATGGAATGTGATTTGATCTGAGTTAATTCTTACATCATTTGTAATGCTTGTTTTATAACCCATATAAGTTGCTTTCAACTTATACTTGCCCGGTGGAATCGGTTTGATTGTATAATTACCGTCAAAATCGGAAGTTGTACCTCCGACCTGTGTTCCTCCATCGTCAAGAATGATGTTTGCAAAAGCAAGCGGCTCTTTGGTGTCCTTATCAATGACCTTTCCTTTCAATGCCCCCGAACCTGATTGTGAGAACACAGAAAAGCTTGCTAATAAGATGATCCCGAATGTTAAAAGTAGATGTCTTAACATACCATATAATTTTATGTTTGATTATACTTTATTTAAAAGCTGGTAAAGTTAAAAATAAAAAAATATATTATCCAAAACTTTTTTCTATTTATGTAATTTATTTTCAAATTTAAATTAATACTAAATATAAGGAGCATGCAAAATCTCGCTATATATAATTGCTCTTTTTAAGTCAAAATCAGTTAGTTGAGTGTTATTATCTTCTGTTAACATTAACTCATTGCCTTCATCATAATTGCTATTATTAATATTAATCATTTGAGTACCCTCTTCAACAAAATTCGACAACTCATAATTGAGAAAGGGGCTTTTCTTATCAAAACTATCAATTGGCTCTGTACTAAAGTCATCTTCATTTACATTTTCTTCATCAACTTCATAGATTGAATCTGACAATTCTGCTTCAGGCTGAACTGTATTAAACTGTTCTCCAAGCAATAATTGTTCAAGCATTGATGGCCGTTTCTTATCAGTTGCATCTCCTGACTTAGAATTTTTACCTTTCTGATTTTTGTTATACAGGGTAAATCCAAGCCATATTAATCCAATTAATAATGGTAAATATTCTTTCATCTATTTTAATAACAATTTAACCAGTTGTAATGAGGCTGTAAATATAATATAAAATTCTTCACCTGAAAGATAAAATCAGTTAACGGTAGAATAAAATCAGTTTTCGGTAAATAATCAACTGATTTTCGGTTAATTCTAAGGAATTTAGAATGATTATAAATTACTCAGGATTTCAAGAACCTTTTCTCTTTTACGCCTTGAAACAGGAACTTCACTACCGTCAGCCATTAAAACGAATCCTCTTTCATTTCGTGAAAAGGTTGTTACGTACTTAAGATTTATTAAATGAGATTTGTGAATTCGCAAAAAATTGTATTCTGATAGAAGTTCCTCATTATCCTTCAATGTTCTTGAAACAAGAATCCTTTTTCTGTCAATAAAATAAAAGAACGTATAGTAATTTGACGATTCACAGCGCACAATTTCACTAATTTTAACAACAGAAACCTTGTCAGATGTCGATAAGACAATATTGGGTTCCTCGTCGGGCCTTTTATAATTTCCAAGCAAAGCATCAATATTTGGTTTAAGATTTTGCTGTTTCTGCTTTTCTTCAGCCTTGTTAACAGCTACTTTGAGGTCATCTGGAAAGATGGGCTTCAGCAGGTAATCAAGAGCACTGAATTTTATGGCTTTAATAGCAAACTGGTCATATGCCGTTGTGAATATCACATCAAAGTTATAATCTTCCAGCTCTTCCAACAGTTTAAACCCACTACCATCCGGCATCTGAATATCAAGAAATATGATATCCGGCTTGTATTCGGTAATTGCACTAATGCCTGTTTTTACTCCGTCAGCCTCAGCGACCACCTCAACATTTTTACAATATAATTTCAGCAATCCAGAAAGAGTCTCCCTTGATCTTTTTTCGTCTTCAACAATAACAGCTCTGAGCATAATAAATACTTTCTAAAACTTATTAACAATGTTATATATTATATAATAGTATAAAAATTAACCTAAACTAAATTTTACTCCTCCCTAAAATGAATAATTATTCTTACTTCCGTACCTGCCGGCTCATTTCTATTATTTCTTAGATCAACAATTTTAACTGAAAAATTCTCTTTACTCTGTCTGTTAAGAATTTCAAGTCTTGCTTTTGTTATCAGCATTCCCCTCGAACTATGTTTAATACCTGAGTTCTTAGCAATTTCACCAGCTTTTTCTCTTCCAATACCGTCATCTTTTACTATACACAACAATGATTTATCTGATTTCTTCTTTACATTGATACTTAAGTTTCCCTTATCGGGCGAATTAATTAAACCATGGATAATTGCATTCTCAACATAAGGCTGAATTATCATAGGAGGAATTTCAACATACTCTTCGTCAAGTTCAGGGTCAACATATATTTTATATTCAAACTTTCTATTAAACCTTAGTTGCTCAAGATCAATATAATAACGAATAGCAGCAAGCTCATCTTTCAATGAAACATATTTATTGGTGGTATTCGACAGAATAACACGCATTAACTGTGAGAATTTACCAAGATAGAAAACGGCATTCTCAATATCATTTTCAAGAATATAACTTTGAATTGAGTTGAGAGAATTGAAAATAAAATGTGGGTTAATCTGAAGTCTGAGCGCTTTTTGTTCAAGATC
This sequence comes from Bacteroidales bacterium, assembly GCA_029933495.1. GTDB lineage: Bacteria > Bacteroidota > Bacteroidia > Bacteroidales > JAADJA01 > JAADJA01. The sequence goes on along the minus strand of JAOZOC010000045.1, from coordinate 4,393 downwards.
AAACTTTTGCTTTTCAATTTCAAGCAGTTTCACTTCCATTTCATGGCGTCTTTTCATTCTTCTGATTCTCCAGTAAACTACCCAATATATGATAAATACAATTATCAAAATGATTAAACCCCTAAAGTACCAGGTTGCCCACAATGGAGGTTTTATCAATAATGTTAGCTTAATTCCTTTTTCGTTCCAAACACCATCGTTGTTCGACCCATCTGCCATAAAGGTGTATTTTCCAGGACGAACTTTTTTATACTCTGCCCATCTGTTTTCGGCATCTACTAAAACCCAGTCTTTATCAATATTTTCAAGTTTATATTTATATTTATTCTTTGATGGGTTTGTATAATCCAGGGCCGCAATTTCAAAAGAAAAGAAGTTGTCGTCGTAATTCAAAAAAATAGTATCTCCGTCAAAAAAATCATTAGCAACAATTTCATTAAACTTTCTGAATACTGAAACAACTACTATGGGTTTAACCGGATTTACTATTATTTTATCAGGATTAAAAATATTATAACCATTCATCCCTCCAAAGTAAATAAGTCCGTTTTTACTTTTCAGTGCAGCCCCAAGATTAAACTCATTACTTTGCAACCCATCCTTTACATCATAATTAACAAAGCTTTGCTCAGGTATATTAAATTTAGATATGCCATAGTTTGTACTAATCCAAAAGTTATCATTGTCATCTTCCAAAATTGCATAAATAATATTATTGGGTAACCCGTCCTCAGTAGTATAGACTATAAATTCTCCTGTTTGGGAATCAAGCCTGTTCAACCCTCCACCGGAAGTACCAATCCACAAAAATCCCAAATAATCCTCATATATACAAAAAACACTGTTATTACTCAGGCTTTTTTTATTGTCAGGTTGATTGAAATATTTATAGAACTTATTATTTCTCCTGTCATATCTGTTCAGCCCGTTATCAGTACCTACCCAAATATTATTCCTGCTATCTTTAAAGACAGATATTACAATATTATTGCTAATAGAAGCAGGATCATTCTTGTCAGATTCAAAAATAATAAACCGGTTAGTTTTAGGATTATAATTACAAAGACCTTTTCCTGTTCCAATCCAGATTGAACTATCAAGCTCATCCCATAGCAATGCATTTACAATATTACTACCTATACTATTTTGGTTTGGACTATACTCATAAGCCACAAGCTCTTTAGTATTCATTGAATATTTATATAAACCCAAACCATAAGTTCCAAACCACATACAGTTTAGTTCGGGAGTATATAATATGGTTCTGACATCAAAGCCCGAAACTTCCGTTTGTTCCTGATTATTCCGGAAAATTGTAAAATATTTTTTTGTTTTAGTATTCAGGACATTAACTCCGTTAGAAGTACCTATCCATATCAGGCTATCGGGTGTTTCTGTAAAAGTCCATACAAAATTATTACTAATAGATGAATTATCATTGGTTCGGCGGTAGCAATGCTTAAATTCACTGTAATACTTGCTAATCATATTTACACCTTTGAAAGTTCCAACCCAGATATTCCCTGTTTTATCCTCAAAAATTGAATATACTTTATCATTACTGAGACTTCCCGGATCATTCAGTATATTTTTAAACCTGATAAAAGTGTCGCTTTTTTTATCTTTCAGATTTAAACCACCACCACCTGTGCCTATCCAGATATTTCCTTTTGAGTCCTCATAAATCTCTCTAACCCAATTATTACTCAAACTGTTTGGATTATCAGGATCATTATAATAATGTTTTATAACGTGCATTGATGAGTCAAGAAGGGTTAAGCCGTTCCGGGTTCCTACCCAGTAATTACCTTTCTTGTCCTGCAATACACATCTTACGTTATTGTTACATATTGTGGAGGGGTCATCATCAATATGATAAAACCTTACTGAAATTTCTGTGGCAGGATCAAACTTAATAAGCCCAAAAGAGGTTGATATCCAAATAATGCCATTGCGGTCTTCATACAAATCAATGATATAATTACTTCTTGGGCTTAAAAAATCCTGTGGTTTGGAGAAGTAGGAAACAAATTCTTCACTATTTTTATCAAACCTGTTTAATCCACTTCCGGTACCAATCCAGATTGTACTATCCTCTGTCTGAATTATAACATTCACTCTATTATTGACCAATCCATTGAGACTATCTGCATTATGGAAATATTTTGTAAAAGTCCTGGTCTTTCTGTCGAAACGGTTAAAACCTTTATCAGTTCCTATCCAAATTATTCCCTCATTATCTTCAAGAAGCGTGTAAATTGAGTGATTACTTAGTCCGTCTTCAATATTATATGTTACAAAGTTATAACCATCATATCTGTTCAGTCCATCCCAGGTGCCAAACCACATATATCCATATTTGTCCTGAATAATTGAGTAAACCCAGTTTTGTGATAACCCCTTTTCCAGCTTTATATTTTCTGAGGCAAGACGCTGAAATTCAATATTCCTCAATTCCTGCGAAACGACAGGGGTTGTGATAAAAACCCCAGTAAGACAAAACAATACAATGACCTTTAAAATAACTATTTTCATAACTTCTAAACTACTTACATTTTGAGCCTTTTTTTCTTTGTCTCTTATTATATTTCTTTGCTTTTTTCAGGCTCTTTTTCATTCGTTTCTGAGTCTCCTTTGTCTGTAAGTCATAGTGAGACTTAATTTCCGCCTTTTGTAATTTATCAGATTCTTTAGCACTCTTCCTTTGAGCCTTATACGCCTGTTTTTGTTTTCTCGTCCCCTCAGAGCCTTTACATCCTCCAAAAAAGGAAATCATAAAAACAGAGACAATTATTATATAATACTTAAATAACTTCACGAAAACCTTGATAGACTTAATAAAAACGAATAATAAAAAAACCTATTCACCGTTTTAATGGTCGAAAATTACTAATAATTATTGTAATTTTGCACCTTAATTTAATATAAATTGAAAAAATATCATATCATATTACTGAGTATTCTGTTGTTAATTGCTTTTTTTATTATTCCTTCATGCGATAAAAATGAGAAACAGCAAGGATTAATACCCAATGTGTACGTTAGTTTTGAGCTTTACCCCAATTCGATAAATCCTATTCCTGTAAGCACCTGGATTTATGTAAATGATGAGGGTTACAAAGGGATTATTATTTACAGGTACGACCAGAATACCTTTTTGGCTTATGAACGATGCTGCCCTTACGATCCTGAAAAGGATTGTGCAATAGTGGAAGCAGATGAATCAAGTATAACTGCAGTTGATTCTTGTTGTATGTCAAGATTTATTTTAACTGATGGCAGCCCTTATTCAGGTCCGGCAACATTACCACTTAAACAATATCAAACCTATTATGACGGAATGGTTCTCAGGGTTTATAATCAACCGTAACAGAGTCTAAAAGGCTTCAAGGAATGTGAAGAAGAACAGCATTCTGTCTTTGGAGAACCCGACATCAAAACGCAAATTTGTTTTACTGTTGCTGTCAACCATAAGTCTTAATCCGGCTCCGGCAGACCAACGTATTCCATCAAAAGTATATTTCCCGTAATCAGGAGCTACCTCACCCATACCACCGAACAATGTTCCACCGATAATCCAGACTATCGGAAATCTGAGTTCAAGCTGGCCGTCAATGAGAGTATGATCGCGATACCTTCCGAGATATATACCTCGCATCCGGTTATCTCCTCCCATAAGTGCCAGTGACTGAACGGGCACATCACCAAAGCGTCCTTCGGTATATATTTGTGTTGCTATTGTAAGAAACTTAACAGGAGTAAAATAATTTCTGTAATCAACAAGGATAAGATTATAATTGAAATTACTACCGATCCACTTACCATAATTCATATATTTAATAAACAAATATGAACCTTTTGAAGCATTAAACCTGTTATCACGGGTTTCTCTCGAAAAATTAATTCCAATACCTGATTGCAGGCCTTCATTCGGTACCAGATCTATTTTATCAGGATAATCCAGGGTGTCCTGATAGTCCAAAACAAAAAAATTGTTGTAATTATAGTACAGACCTATATAGTACTGAGTTGTGATGTTATATTCAAACCCGGTGGAGATATCAAGATTCCTTGAATTCACGAGACGCTCATTGTCAAACTCCGTATCGTCACCAACCCCGTAATAATAATCCGGAAAGTCAAGATAATAGACCTGAGTATGGCTTTTATATTTATTATGCCCGAACATTAGGTCTATTTCCGTTCCGACTTTATATTGATGATTTAGTGTAAAATATGCAAGGGAGGTAATCTGGGAAGGTTGGATTGTGGTATCGTTACTACCCTTTGAGCCAATACGAAAACCATTATATTTGGTGAGCCCAAACATCCAATCTGTCTCTGTTGAATATGAAATAATAGGTAAAGGAGAGTATTTCACAACCTTTTCCAT
>JAOZOC010000505.1 GCA_029933495.1 Bacteroidales bacterium | reverse complement strand
CCTCGCACCATCCTTATGAACCATAACAGCGAGGATTTTCAGTTTTATATAATCTTCACTTAAAAAGATGTAACCTTTATGTTCACCATCAAATCCGCTTGAACTTGAGTCTTTTATCAAAAACCACCATCCGTCATCTTTTTCAAGATAACCTACAACGTGCATACAATGGTCATCTGATGTACTGCCGTTTCTGAAACGCATTTCACGTGCATCGGCATCAATGAATTCAGAAGGAATGTCAAATGAAGGAATGATACCAACCTCTGCATACCTGTTGTACCCCGGTTCGCTGACATCTCCGCAAAAAGCAACTGTATAGCCTTTTTCTAAAGCATTTTTAAAGACTGAGATAAAATCATCTAAGTTAATATTAATATAATCGGAACTGTGCCACCAGTTATCAGCCACTTCAAGTTCGCCCCGTTCACTGTACCTTAGGGCATTTGTTGACATAAAGCAGTAATAGTCATCGGGGATTATCTTAATTACTGTTTCGGCAAATTCTTTTGGTGTTATCTCTTTCTCTTTATAAGTAAAGGTTTCAGGAGGAACTCCCATATAGTGGTTCATTATACTCTTAATATTATCTACGACCTCATCTTCATCCCAGATGTTATTCTCTTTAACATTTTTCAGGTATGCTTTCATCTCTGAGACCATAGCCTTGTGGTCGTATGCTTTTTGACCTTTCAGTTTGCCGCTGTAAACCGAAAAAGGAACTGCACCATAAAGTTTAATGATTTTGGGAGTTGCATTCACTTCCGAACCTTCTCCGAAATTCATTTCGCCCCGGTGATTAACAAAATATTTTGCCCTCTCAACATATTCGTAATAAACCGTAAACATCTCCGACAGTTTGATTTTCTGACCGGTTTGTCTGAAAATTTCTGATTCCAGATAGGATGTTGATGAAAAGCTCCAGCAGGTACCTGTCCTTCCCTGCGATATAGGCGAGTTGTACCATTGCTGGGTGTATTTCTCGGGGTTTGTTGGAAATTTCTTGCCCTTGAAGTCAACTGTAAAGTATTTTCTTGGTTTGGATTCCTTTTGTGATATGTTGTATTCCTTAATATCCTTAAGGATGACATTTTGATAGAAGCCGTTTTCTTTGGCTTTGAAAACAGCTTTGTCCTTTTGCGGTTGTTGGGCAATCGAAGGAAAGATCAATACTGAAATAATAACAGACAATAGTAGTTTTTTCATTTTTGTAGTATTTAATGCATTTGCAAAGTTAATGTTTTTGTGTTAATATTTTTTTAGTTTTGCTAATCTGTAAAAACGAATCGGTATTTATAAAAATGAAATTATAAGCTATGAAAAACCTGGTTTTGAATTTATTATCTTTTATTTTGATTATTTTGTCCTGGTCGTGTCAAAGACCTGAACCGGCGGCTGGCAATAAAGTTGTGATAACCGGGAAGATTTTGAACTATGAAAATCATAAAGATGTAAAAAGGATTGATGTCTATTTGAATGATTTTATTGAAATGCAAAAAATAATTCCTGTTAATATAGACGATACAGGAACATTTGAAACTACAATCCAATGTTATTCCATAATTGATTTATTGTTACGTTTTGGCAAAGCATCTACAATTTTAATATGTGCTCCCGGTGATAGTATAGTATTGACTATTGACGCAAATGTTTTGAACGATTCAAAAAATCATTATCACAGTGACCATATTATGGTAACAGGAGGTAACAGAGTTGAGGATAATAAGCCTGTTAATCCTCTTTTAAAGAGAATAGGGAGAATGGTGTCTTATTCGGAGAAAACTAAGGCTGTTAAGGAAATGAAACCTTTTGAATACTATGATTATTGGAATGAATTGTATAATAAAAAAAGTGATATTTTAGACAGTATCCTTAAAATAACCGATGCAGGTATATTTCCGTTATGGGCAAAAGATTTACTGAAATACGATAAACTGAGAGACCTGATTGAGTATCATAGGGTGCATTCAAAGTTTAATGATATAAGCAGGGACTCTGTTCATATACCTGATGAATATTATAAAAAGATTTTTAGTGAAAATATTAACGATAGCGAAGTTTTATCGTATAAGCATTTTTATTTTTTGCATTCATATTCTTCTTATTTATTTAAAAAGGCAGGAAAGAAAGGGGTTAATGTCGTTGATTATATTATTGAGAATGCCACCGGATTCCCTAAGGATGTTGCACTCGCAAAGTATTTTTATCGCCAGTTTAAAAAATCGGATACTGTTGTTGATTTTAATATTGACTTAATTGAAAATGAAATAATTAAGGATATGTTAACAGAGACTATCCATGCTGAACAGGCACAAAAATCCGACCTTCTTAAAAGTAAACCTCATTCTGAATTTATTGATTCACTGTTTGGTAATTACAGGGGGAAAGTTGTTTATGTTGACTTTTGGGCAACGTGGTGTGGCCCCTGTCTTGCAGCAATGCCTGATTCCAAAATGCTGCAGGAGAAGTATAAAGGGAAACCTGTCGAGTTTTTATTCTTATGTATTCAGAGTAAGAAAAATGACTGGAAAGAAATAATAAAAGAAAAAGGTATGACAGGAACGCAGATTTTATTAACCGATGACCAGTTTGCCGAACTTAGAAATATGTTCAATATTAGGGGAGTTCCGCATTGTGTCCTTGTTAGCAAACAGGGTGGTTTTATTAATAACGCACCCAAACCCGGTGATAAAAAAATAATTCAAGAAATTGACCGGTTACTGAACGAGTAGCCATTATTCAAGTTTTTCCTTTAAATGTTATTTGGGATAGACCTAACAGGTTTTTAAAACCTGTTAGGTCTGTTAGTATTAGCTTATTACCTTGTTGTGACAGCGATTCCCTTTACGATAAGTCAGGAGTTCTGAATATATCTACATTGATGTTACCAGGCATAAAAGTCTAAAATACCTTTATGCCAATAACCACTCTGAGATAATTGTTGGAAACATAATCCGCTCCCGAGTGTAATTTTGCAAACCCAAACTTGTACTCCGGTTTGATGAAAAGTCTGATTTTTGATATGGGGATGCTTATACCCAAATCTGCCGAAATGCCATAGTTTAGTGCGGAGATGTCTGTCTTTCTATTTATATCAGATTCACTGTTTATTATCGTGTTGTCGTCATCGAG
>JAOZOC010000504.1 GCA_029933495.1 Bacteroidales bacterium | reverse complement strand
TTCCCCATCTCTGTAAACATTAAAATAGAGGAAATCTTTTTGTTCAAAGTGCCAGGCTAATGTATCGGAACCTGTTTCTTCATTAAGTGTAACCGTAAGGTCAGTAGGCTTAGACAGATTATTTGTCACATAAGGAGATACGTAGGTCATAAAAAGATTATCCCTGGTATCCATCCAAGCGGGATAAACTTTTGACCCTCTTGCCGTGATACCAATATAGTCACCCATATAATCGCCTGCAAGTCCTGCAATAGGAGTAGGTGTAAATGCAACATCACTTACTTTAAAATCTTCCCAGGTTTCTCCACCATCGAATGAGTTTGCGCAGAACACTTCACAATCGCTGCTGCTGACATTTCTATCGTCATACCAGATAGCGCTCAGCGTGCCTGTCTCAGGATCGCAGGTTATCCACGGAAAATAATGTTTCTTACCCAGTCCAGCAGGGTCAGTGTTAATTCTAATCGGGTTTGACCAGGTATCACCCTGATCTTCTGAGCGAATCATATACACATCAGCATCGTTACCTGAATTTACACCGGGAACACCAATATTTGTCCAAACTACATAAATATTTCCACTAAAAGGCCCGTTGGAGATATCAACTGCCATAACAGGGAAAGAGTTTACTCTCATACTTTTACCAACACCGGAATTACGAATACCGCGTGTATTATCAATGATTCTTGTAGCCGTAGAAAATGTCTGGCCACCATCAGTTGATTTTGCAAATCCGATGGCTTTTTCATCCTGTGGCCAACCATCATATATTGCCCATATAGCATAGGCCTCACCATTCGGTCCGGTTTGAAGGTTTACACCCTGATTGTGACTACCGGCATTAACGGCCGAGCTGATATTCATATGAGAAGACCATGAAAGTCCTTCATCAGAAGAATGAACAATTTCAATATCATTTGCATTTGCATTTCCAAAAGCTGTCCAGGCATTGTATAAATAACCCTCATAAGGGCTTGACGGGCTATTATCAATCCACATATGGTTTTTATCAAGAATATCCCAGCCTCCGGGAGGTGTTCCTGCCTGAACCGATGTCCAGCTATTTCCGCCGTCAGTTGAGTGAGAAACTCCCTGTCCTCCGGCAGAATTAATGAACCCAACATACATCCTGCTTCCATCAAGATTTATAGCTGTTGCCGGGTCTCCACTGTTAGAGCCACCTGCTCCCTGATGAGAACCACCCCAGGTAAGTCCGGCATCAGCAGAAAGGAAAGAGTTGGCTCCGTATAATGAACCTACACTGCTTCCATTCCAGGATGTAGAGTTATTTGAATTTAAAAGATTGTCAACATCATCGGGATTTACAAAGACAGAAACCTCTGTTTCAGTAACATTGGTTAAACTTGTAACCGGAACATCATCAGAATCTTCTTTACCGCCCATAACAGATTTTGCAACTATCTGGCTCCCTGTATAAACTGCGGGTTTGATTGGAATAGACTGGGCAACGGGTACAAGACCTTCCTCAGCCAGTTTTTTCCAATATCCCATATTATCAATTCTTGTGTCAATTTTTGACTTAGTTTTTGGCCCGCTTTTCTGACCAAATGTAGTTCCTACTGCCAAAAAGGTTATCAGTAGTACATAAAATAATTTGTTTGTTTTTTTCATTCTGATAAAATTAATTAATAATAAAATGTTTATGTTAGCAATGGATTCTTTGGGTGGGTAAAAATAAAATTCTTTTTAATAAAAATTGTCTTACGTATCTTATGTTTAGACAACTAAAATTATTAAATGGTTGTATGGTCGTATTCAAAATATTCAATTCTGCAAAGATAATAAAATACCCATACTTCCTTGTTATCTCACAAGGGAATATGGGTATTTTAAAATTTCCAATCATCCAATTCCGTTGTTTGTCAACTATTTAACAATAATTTTACTGATAACATCAGACTCAGAATTTTTAATTCTTACAAAATAAACTCCTGAACCTGAACCTTTAAGATCAACTGATAGCGATTTACTACCCTCTGAATTACCTTTGTAAACAATCTCGTTTAGCATATTCATTATCCAGACTTCAGTTTGTCCATTATAATTATTGAGATCTATTGTAAATGCACCGTTGGATGGATTCGGGAAAATCTTAAAGCTATTCGCAATGTTTTCATCCAGACCTGTATAAACAAAATTTATCACATTTGAGCCGCTTGATTCACATCCGAATTCATTAGTGACAATAACATAATAGTTATCTGTTTCGAGCGGATAATAATCCTGTGATGTTGCACCTTCGATTATACCGTCAGAGTTGTACCATTGGTTACCGCTTGCTGCAGTCGAATGAAGATAATCACCCTCATTGGTGATGATTGGCGTTTCAGGTGCCGGATTAACTGTAATTGAAATTTGAGACGAAACAGTTGTACTTCCGTCATCAACCGCAACCGTATAAGTTATTGACTCACCAGGTGTGGCAACCGGATTTTGTATGTTTGGATTACTTAGACCGGTCGTTGGTGTCCAGCTAAAGTCATAATTTCCTGAACCGCCGGTTGAATAAGCATTTAATTGCGAGCTATTGCCATTACAAATTATTTCCGGGTTTGCCGATGCAGTAACTGCAAGGGGATTTCCTGAATTATTTGATGCCGGGAATATTATGTAATCAACCCAGGCACAATCCGACCCGCCTGAAACACTCATATCCTTTGAATACTCCCATTTAAATGTATGTGTTCCAGCTGTTGCAGGAAATGAAACCTCTTCCCATCCTTCTTCACCTGACCATGAATCTAGCTCTACTCCGTCAATATAAAATTTAAGAAAATCGTAACTGGGTTCAGATGAAACTTTTCTGTAAAATGAAATATTATCATCGGCAATTACATCCATCTCAACATACATTGATGATGCTTCTGAGTCGGATATTGTACCTGATTTTGCACTGTAAGTTCCCTCATAAGGGTCTTCAGTTGAGATTGTCCAGTTACTGGTTCCATCAAATTGCCATCCATAAGCAGAGAAATCACCGGTTTCAAAATCTTCAACAATAAGGCCGATAGAAAGGTAAAATGTGTTTTGAGCTGAGTATTGTCCTGAACTAACCTCATATCCAAGATCAACAGCCGTTCCAAGTGGTACATTTGCATCAACGGTTATTGTAAAT
>JAOZOC010000503.1 GCA_029933495.1 Bacteroidales bacterium | reverse complement strand
CGAAATACATCAAATCCACAATCCTCTCTAAATCATTATTAGACAATTTATAATGCATCCCGTTTACTTTATTTTTGATCATCATATCAATGATTTCAGGCTTTTTATCTTTTCCTATCCCGATTTCAATCATCCGGACCGGAGCTTCGATTGAGATAAAGAAATCTTCAAGGTCAGAAATAGTTTCTTCTGCTGAAGCAGAGTTAAAAACCGCTTTCCCAAACTCATATATTCGCTTAGGAATTCTGTCTTTCATAAATTTCAACCAGGCAGGATAGACAACTGAAAGTGACGCTCCGTGGGGAGTATCATAAAGCAGAGACAAAATATGCCCGATTGCGTGAACACCCCATTCACCGGAAACACGTCCATACATAGTAAAGCCATTCAAAGCCTGGGTTGCAGCATACATTATTCTGGCTCTTAATTCGTAATTATGCAGATCGTTAAGCAAAAGAGGCCCGTTTTCCACTGCTTCAAGAATAATCGAAATAACAAATCGGTCGGACAGAGTAGCAATGCCTTTCCCAAACCAGGCTTCCATAGCATGTGCAATTAAATCAGCAACACCATAAGCTGTATAATCTTTTGGAACGGAAAAGGTGTTTTGTGGATCTAAAAAGGAGTGCTTGGGATAAATCAGATCGCTCCTTATTGGGATTTTTTTATGCGTCTCTACATTTTGCAGCACTGCAATGGAATTCATTTCCGTACCTGTTGCTGCCAGCGTTAATATGGTAATTAACGGGATAGCTGTAGTTGGCTTTGCCATATTGAGCATTATCCGCCAGGGTGAATGTTCGCAAGGGATGGCAAGCGAAAGTACTTTAGCCGAATCGATTACACTACCACCACCAACTGCAAGGATTACATCAGGCTGGAATTCTTTTCCCTTTTCAGCCGCAGCATTCACATCATCAACAATGGGATTTGGTTTAATACCGCTAAATTCAATTACTTCAGCACCTATCTCTTCAAGTTGATTCATTACCGATTCATAAATTCCATTTTTCTTAACAGAACCGCCGCCATAAATCAGCATTACTCTGTTTCCAAACTTTTCTATTGTCTCTCCCAAATCATTTATTACATCTTTACCAAAATGCAGGATGGTCGGGTTATCTATTTTAAAATTTTCCATAAACTAACCGTTTAAAATTTTTTCTTTAATCTATAATTCAAATAATTAGCAGCATATACAACCAAAATTGCAATTCCGATACCTATCATTGATTCCATAAAACGAAGTCCTGCGTTAAGAGCAGGATGAAGTTCCTTTTCTATTGTTGATACAATTAATACAACCGAAATGGTAATACCTGTTATCTTTATTGCGGGTTTAACTCTAAACAGGTAACAAGCCAGGACACCAACAGCAATGCAAATACCATATCCTAGAAGTGAAAATGGGAACAATAACAGATAAACCCCACTTATTATTGCTCCTGTTGAAGTACCAACAATCCTGATTTTGGCAGTATTTAAGGTATTAATCGCAGTAGCCTCAAGAACAATAATGGCCGAAATAACTGCCCACAGTCCGCCTATAAAAGAGGTGGGCTCATGAAAAAGTCCTGTAAAATAAAATCCACATGTATATGCACCAACAACTGCAATAATACTTTGTATGGTTACCGAAACTACATTTTGATTTGACATAATATGCCAAAAATACAAATTTCTGAAATATATAAACATTTATTTCTTTGCCATATCCTTAGCATACAGATCAGCCATTGTGTTTTCAAACTGCTGTGAATGAGCTTTTACATATTTAAACTCTATATATTTATTATCAGACAGGGTATCAAATTTTTTCCAATATTCAATATTCTTTACTTTTCCGCCATTCGCTGTTTGCCAGTCATTTAGTTTCCAGTTAATTATCCATTCTGTTAATCCCTTTCTAACATACTGACTATCTGTTACAATTCTTACCTCCTCTGTTTCAGATAGAAGCTCAAGACCCTTAATGGCAGCAAGCAATTCAATCAGACTACTGCTATTAACATCTGTTTCAAATGTTCTTAATTCATAATTACCCTCTGGTGATTTTATAATAACAGCATAACCACCTTTACTCTTTTTCTCCATATAACTGCCATCAACATACATCTCAACAATGCTTTTCCTTCCGGTATCTGTTACATAATTTTCATAATTCCCACTTCGTTTATCCACAACAAGTATTTTTGATATATCACCGAAAGCAGCAACATCTTTTTCATCCCTTAAAACAAACTTCAGTTTAAAACCCTTGTAATATGTTTCCGGCTTTTTGATGTGTAGCACTTTCCGGAATTGATGCTCATTCTTTTTTAATATATCAGAAAGAGTATCATTACTTAAAAATCTAAGTCTTTTCAATTTGGGTGTGAACTCAATAATTGTAGATTGATTTTGTGTTGAAACAGCGATTGAATATACACCATTTTCTTCACTTACTATTTCCATATCAAAAACCAGCAGATTCATATCTGTCTAAATATCAATATATTTTTGAAATAATCTTTAAAAAACATTTCTGATCTCCGTATCAGTTATAAGCGTGGAATATGTAATTTTATGGGAATATGCTCTTTAAACAGTTTAAAATCATTGTCAATGGTAAAAACTGACATCAGGTTATTTACAGCAATAGCACAAATTAAAAAATCTGTATTTGATCCCTGAACGCCCTTTCTTCTACTCTTATTATAAAAATCAGCAGCCTTCTCATAATCTTGTGTCTGTATAATTAAGTTAGGAAAAGAACTTAACACGGTACGTAATTTGTCAAACTGTTTTATGGTTTTAATACCTGATAGAAGTTCTTGTCTGACAGGTCCAATCATCTGAACTCTGCCTTCACGAATTAATTCTTTTAGCTCATTAACAATATCATTATTATCATTAAAACCGGTTCTTCGCAAAGCAGCAGACCATATACAGGTATCTACAATTACTTTCATTTTCTGTTTCTTTGCGTTTTAGAATCGTAATCTGCGATATAATCAATTGATCCGAATAGATTTAATATTTCCATTTGTTTTCTTTTTTCAATGTACTCCTTCAGAGCTTCGGTAACGACAGCTTTCTTTGTTTTATGCTTGCCAATATTACGTGCATCTTCTATTAAATTATCATCTATTGCTAAGTTTGTTG
>JAOZOC010000502.1 GCA_029933495.1 Bacteroidales bacterium | reverse complement strand
AGTCCCGCACGTGCGGGATTAATCAGAGGGTCTCCCGGACGTCCGGGATCCAAGAAGAGGAGCAAAAAGCCCGAATATTCGGGCTTTTTTGTTTATTGACTATGTTTTATATCTATTTTCTATATTCAAGCTCTGCAGATAAATTCTATGTCGGGCATTCCAATGACCCGAAAAATAGACTTGCTAAATTCCTATTTTTAGGCCTTTAAATATGATAACAATCAAGGACTTTTATCAACTTGAAAAGGCTCTTCTTAAAAAACACTAATTTATCTGTTTAAAGTTTCTTATTTTGTAAGAAAAACTCAACATAAGATACTGTTGCAAAACCTGGGATTGTGTATCCTCAATATAACTTTCAGTAACTATCCTGTTAATGCTTGTATTTTGATTCAGGATATCAAAAACAGATAATGTCAATTCGGCTTGCCTGTTTTTAAGAAACTTCATGCCCAGTCCCATATTCCAAAGGAAATAATTTGTGTTGTATCCATCCGACAATCCGTTATAAAACTGATGATTCAATTCAGACCTGAATACCAGCTCTTTCCAGAAATTCCAATAAACACGTATTTTGCTTAACTGGCTGAAATAACGTGAATCAAGGTTCTTATTGAGGGTGTTTATTGCCCAACTCACCTTTGAGTTTGATGAAAGTGTAAAATCCAGTTTCTCACTTATGTTACTGCTAAGCACAGCTCCAAAGGAGAGAGATGGTGAATTTGAATAATTAATATCTGTATTTATTAGTCCGGGTATGCGGGCAAATGTGGCTGTGAAATTAAAATTCAGATTCGATTTAATTTTAATAACAGGGATGCCATAGGTTACAAATGTTCGCAAATTGTAATAACCATCAAGATTAACCGGTTGTGTAAGTTGAGTTCCTGCCGTCCATACCATACCATTATCAAATATGCTATCCTTTTGGGCAATCATAGCTCTGTTAGCAATATAATTATGTGTATAACTACCAGATAGTAAAGCAAAAAAAGTTGAGCCCAGGGCTGAATTTGAAACGGAATAACGTGTAAAAAATGTATGTTGATTTTGTTGTGATAACGTAGGATTACCGATTGTTAGCTGAATGGGATTGGAATTATCCAGAACATTCTGCAACTGGCTCACAGATGGCGCTGCTGATTTGCTACGGTAAAATATACGCAGATTCTTACCTCGTGAAATACGATACATAAACATTGCCCGTGGAAGGATGCTGTAATATGTCTGGTTAATATGACCCAATTCAGGGAAAAATTGTTCGTTTTTCAATTGTGCAACCTGATATGCAGCACTTATCATAAAATTGATTTTCCTTTGACTATATCGAAACCCGACACCTCCTTCATTTGTTATATATCGACTTTCAAACTGATTTGTAAGCAGGGTATCCATCATGCTGTAATTGCCTGTCTGTTCGTCAAAATTATTGGTTATCTTGTCAGAATTGTTATCACTATATGATGTTTTGTAATTAATTAAAAGAAGCTTATTTCTCCCGAGAGACTCTGTATATCGCATATTTCCCGACAATCTCCGCTCATAAACATCAAGGTCTGAGTTTTGGTCAAGGGTGTCAAATTCTGCCTGGTCATAATAAAAGGTTTCAGAATTTTGAAAACTTTCTCCACTATTATTCTTAAAGTCTTGTCCAAGGTTGAAAGAGATTGTACGCCCGGTTTTGGCAAACTTATGCCTGTACAGAATTGTGTTAGAAAAATTATAGCCCAGCAGATTGCTTGAGAAGTTATTAGCCATCAAATTCAGAAGTGAACTATCCTGGCTCGTCAATCCTTTCAAAATACTACTGCCATCATTTTTCTGATAAGTAAATTTTGGACGAATAAGTATTGAGTTATTATCATTAATTTTATAATCAAATCTAAAATTAAAACGATGATTAAGATTCATGCTTTCAGCAATTTCACTTTCATCATAATCTTGTCCTGAGCCTTCTGCCAAAACATATTTTCTTGTCAAGACATTATCATTAGAGTTATCGCTTTTATTAAAGAAATAATTACCAGCAACATCAATCTTTTCGCCCCATTTATCAGTATAATTAAACCCGGCAGCATTTGTTGTTGTAATACCGCCCTGCTGATCAACTAGAAAATCGTTAACACTACTACTACTTGAACCTCCGCTGCCACCTCTACCGCCGCCGCCACCGCCGCCGCCTCTGCCACCTCCCCTACCTGATCTGCCGCCGGAAGTTGTACTGCTCATAACCCCAACAAGATCTTCAGTAGAAAAATTTTGCTGGTTAACATTATTACTTTGGCCGAGAATTGAAATTCGTCTGTCTCCATTAAAAATATTAATGTTTCCATCTATCTTATATCTGTCATCAGTACCATATCCACCCTGCACTTTTCCGAAAGTCCCATTACGGTATTCCAGTTTGGTAACGATATTTATAGTCTTTTTCGATTCACCGTCATCAAAGCCGGTAAACTGTGCCTGCTCACTCTGCTGATCAAAAATTTGAATTTTATCGATTATTTCAGCAGGTATGTTTTTCAATGCAGCATTCGGGTCATCTCCAAAAAACCTCTTACCATCTACCAAGACCTGCTTTACATCTTCACCCTGTGCCTGCACTTTACCATTCTGCACAACAACTCCGGGCATTTTCTCAAGCAGATTCTCAGCATTAGCATCAGTATTAATCTTAAAAGATTCTGCATTATATTGTGTTGTATCTCCTATCTGAACTGTTGGAGCTGACTTCCCGGTAATCTCTACTTCATCAAGCATTTTCATATCCTTCTTCAGAAGTAATATTCCCAGGTTCTTATCTGAATCTCCCATTTCAACAGGTGTATTAATAGATTTATACCCAACAAAAGAGAGCCGGAGAAAATATTTCCCGGGATTTGCCATTATTTCAAACTCCCCTTTATCGTCTGTAATGGTTCCTAACCCCTGAAGAGTGTCGGGGTGTACTGACAAAACTACGTTTGCACCTGATATTGGCTGATTGTCACTGCCATGTAATATGCCGGACAGAATATGTTTCTGTGCTAACAGAGAAGATGAAGACAACCAAAGAAGCACTAAAACAAAATATGCCTGATAATTTCTATTCATCGCACCAATTTTTATCAACAGAAAATTATTAACTTAATAACATAATATGCAAAA
>JAOZOC010000501.1 GCA_029933495.1 Bacteroidales bacterium | reverse complement strand
ACTAATCTTAGTTTGAGCAAAAAGACTAACCGATAAAATTGTAATTAAAAATGTATAAAGTAATTTTTTCATCTTGATATATTTTTGCAATTGATTTTAATATTACTTAATTATAACAAATTTTGAAGTTGCAGTTTTACTTCCTGCAACAAGCCTGACAATATAAGTTCCTTTATTCAGGTCATTTACATCAATGCTAAGTGTCTGATGTCCTGATTGAAGATTATTACGTGAAACCGATTTAACAATCCTCCCCTGAATATCATAAACATTCAACTCAACATTTGAGTTTCTATCAAGGTCGAAAGCCACAGTAGCGGATGTAACAGCCGGATTAGGATATATTGATATCTGAGAAAGAGTATTGCTCTCAATAGTGTGATCATTATAACCTACTTCACCAAATGTTTCACATCTGAAAATCCCTCTGCCGTATGTAGCAGCGTATATCATACCAGAATTTTCAATTCCGGGATATATCTCCCAGCTTTCTTGTCCTGATGCCGGATCGATGGTAGTAATTGTAAAAGTCTTTTTAAACAGATATTGCTGCTTAAGTGCAAATACAGGAACATCACTTATTTCGTTAGAAGCCTGATACCATTCACCCGAAGCAACATCATCAGAAACCCAGATACCTTTTTCTGTTCCAATAACAGCAACATCGTCAGGGTGCATCTCAAGGACTGAAGAATATACCGGCATTTGAGGAAGGTCTCCCTGTACTGAGGTAAAATCAGGACTATCACTCAAAGCATTTTCCGAGTAAAAGACATAATTGTCATTTCCATAATTACCCAAAGTAATCATAACTTTATTAGCATCAAGCGGGTCAACAGATATTGAAGTAATAACCTGAGTATTATCCTCATTAAACGCAATTGTATCTGTTGCAATTATACAGCTACTACTCCTTACATCTGCCATATCATAATTATATGCATAGGCAATATTTGAAATACGATATAATTTACCTTGTTGTGTTCCGACCCATGCATAGTTAGCATCAGCAGAATAGGCCAGACACTGAGGATCACCAACAACTCCGTAATGATCAACATCCGAAATCAAAAACCACTGAGGATCAACGTTGAACTGCAATCCTTGAACTGTCATCCATATCTTATCGGTAGCAGCAATGAATAACTTTGTTGAAATAATATCTTTAACTCTTAAAGTGTCTCCTTGATTCATCGCACTAGGAAGTGTATAATCAAAAGGACATTTAGAATTACTACTTCTAATAATCACCTGATCGTCTGCCTCATAATCCTGAAAAGCTATAAAATTAACTGAGTCTCTGCTATTTTCATTATTATAGCACTCCCATAACACTACAGGAGTAAGGAAGTTTTCGCTGCTAATATCACCAATTAAATATTTGGTGGCATAGTCAAAGCCCATTGTTTCCGACCTTCTGAATTGTGCTTTAAGGGCATTATTTGGTAAAGGAGCTTTTGAATAAAAAATAACCGGAGGAATTACACCAACACCTGTCATTTTGGACCATATGTTGGAGATTGCAGTATATCCGCCATCACCACCATCAGGCATTGCAAAATCACCCATATTCCATAAAGCTATACCCCTGTTTGGCGTACTTGTATTACCATCAATCAGGATAGAGCCATTATCCTGAGTACCACCAGCCACAACATTCGTCTGACTTGTAATACCAACAGAATAAAACTGAGTAACATTATACTGTTTGTTCATATTCTGAAATGCAAAATCATCGCCGGATATATTGCATAAGAAGACTCCACCGTCACAACCAATAGCCACTTGATTTGGATTATCTGGTCTAAAAGCATATGCATGATGGTCGCTATGAACATACAAATCACTAAAAATATCTATCTCTGTTCCTTGTGATTTTTTTGTCCAATGAAAATATCCTGAACCATTTGCCCTATAACCAACCCACATATCAACACCACCTGCAAGTATTTTATAAGGATTATTTGGAAAAACAACTATTGTATTATCAAAATCACCCTGATAATATGTTTCTTCCATAGTTGAATTATTTGCATCAACATAAGTAACTGTACTTCCCAATACATTTAAGTACTCCGAACCACCGGGACCTATAACTTCCCAGCTTCCACCAGCGTCCTCTGATATATAAATATTTTTAAGACTTTTGTCCGAAGCTGATGCTGCAAGTGCATAAATAACATCACTGTTTGAAGGAGCAATTGCAAATTCTATCCTTCCAACTCCTTCAGCAGGAAGCTGCCCCTCAAGGCCATAAGAAAACCCCTCAAAACCATCCGGGCTACCGGACGATACATATCCTTTTCCGTCAACAGCGACAATAACAGTCGTTTCACTGACCTTCACATCAAATGCCAGTCCGGTAAGATCAATAACAGCACCGGTTGTATCTGTATAAGAAGCTGTTATCCATCCATTGCCTGTCCTAACTTTTAGGCCTGTATTTGTTGCAGCCCATAATTTACCATCAGAGCCAAGGGCAATTTCATTTACATAAGCCCAATCTATTGTATCATTGATTGCCTGAGGCTCGGTTCCTGGAACGAGTGAAAAATTGTCATCAGAATCAGACTTATAAATCCCGGTACCAATAAACCCTCCATTATATCCCATTTCACCGAGAGCGGTATAATTATTAGTATTAAATCCTTCGCCTGTTCCGACATATATTGTTCCATCAGCAGACTGTATCATACAGGAGACGTAAAGATTACCGGCTGAGATATTAACTTTATGCCAGGTTGCTCCAAAATTTACCGTTTTAAAAATACCACCTGTAACACCTGAAGCATAAATTGTATTGGAATTAGGATCACGATTATCAAAAATTACAGCCCTGGTTCTTCCCCCAATATTATCAGGTCCCATTTCAATCCAATCCAAATCGTTCCCGGCTGACGACTTAAGAGCCGCCCTCTCTTTAATTTGCTCTCTAACTTTTAATTCATCTCTTGGATCAAGAACTCCGGTGATTTGATTATTCCTGATTTGTGCAAGATATTCCTTTGCTTTGATGATACTATTGCCTCCAACAGCATCATTACCAGTACCAGTAACCTCATTTTCAGTAGCCGAAATAAAGAAGAATGCTGTAAATCCAGCAATCAGCAAAGTAACAAAGCCATAAGGTAAAATTCTTTTTTTCATATTAATTT
>JAOZOC010000500.1 GCA_029933495.1 Bacteroidales bacterium | reverse complement strand
GTGAAGTCAGGTCAATGCAGTTTAAAATTGTTTGCAGGGTCTTGTCATTCAGGGTATTATCCGCTGAAGAGTGGATTTTGTTAATCCGTGACATTATATCTGCTTCTGAGTGGTTGTATTCTGAAAACTGTATCATATCTAATTTTCTAATCCGTCAATACCAAAGGTCAGGTCTAACTTTTTCAAAATTCCTGTCCGAACCATTTTTGCAATACTTATTGCTTCATTAATTTCTTCTTCTGATAACTTAATTGATTGATCCGGATATCTTATCTCGACAGCAAAATCTTCCAAAATTAAAACTTTATTATACCAGTCTTTCTGAATATCCTCTTTTTGATTAATGATTTCCAAAAGGTAAATTAAATCATGTGTCCTTGGTATGTTTATATTTAAATGAATAAAATATGCTTTTAAGTATTTTTCAACAGCTTGCTGACAATGAAAAGCTATTGTGTCCGAATATTTGGGAATATGCTTCTGTGTAATAATAGCAGTCCCCAAATCATGGTCACCTTTCTCAATCCAAATCTTTATTATGTCAGTTTTTTCTTTCATAAAGTGTTATACACTCATTAATTACCGAATTAATAAATGAATACTGCAAATTTTTCTCCTTCTCAAACTCATCAGGTGTATAGACTTTCAAATCAATTGGAATCAAAATACCAAACAGATGCTTTCTTATTTCACGTCCTCTTTTGTGTTTTGGTGTTTTCGTATCTTTTACAATTATCAGATCAACATCACTGTCTGCTGTTTCCTTTCCTGTGGCATAGGAGCCGAACAACAATACCTTTTCCGGTTGATATGAATTAACAACTTTATTTACAATTTCAAATATTTTTGCATTCCCGTTCATCTATTCCATCTATTTTTTACAATAGTGCAAAATTAGGGAATTTACCTTTAAAATACAATTCTGTAAATGATTTTCTTACCCGCAATGAAAATACCTCTCCACAAGTTTCATCACCTCTTCAGGATTATTCTTAACCTCTTTTCTCAAATTTTTATCATTATAACTTTTGTGATATTCGATGATGCCGTTTAAAATCCCTTCTGTAAAAACTCCATACTTCAGGAGGATATCCTTTTGTTTTTCAAGCGATCCAGCCGATTCCCAGCAGGATGCAGGTAAGTGCTTCAGTTCATTAGCTATTTTATCATCCTTAAAAATATCAACATCAACATAAGTTTTATCGGCATACTCCAGAGCGTCCTTCATCTCAAATCCGTGGCGCACAGCTACAGCAAGGCTTGCCATTAATGTATAGATATCGGCAGAACCGTCGGCGGCTCTATATTCAATTGTTTGTTTGTCGGGAGGAGCAACGGGTTTTTGCTCTTCCAGCGGATTGGCATTTTGTGCCATGTTGAGTTTCCCTGTCCAGCCAAGAGGTACTCTCACAAGTACTGATCTGTTGCGGTCGCCCCAGCAAATATTTGTGGGAGCTTCCTGATGCGGAACTAAGCGGAAATAAGAGGTTGGGTTAAGATTGCCAAAAGCGGTGATTGAAGGGGCAAGGTCAAGAAATCCGGCAATGAGTTTTTTTGCTTCTTTGGTGAGTTTTCTGTTCTTTACCAGCATATTATGTCCGTCTTTAACAAGTTTCGTATGAACATGAAGGCCACTCCCGGCTTTCCCGACAGTGATTTTTGGTGCAAATGTTACTGTTACACCATGCTTGTAAGCCAGAGTTCGTATTATCCATTTTGCAACCATAAGCTGGTCGGCTGCACTTTCAATATCATCGGGTAGAAACTCGATTTCGTTCTGCTCATACTCCAGATTATCAACTGTAAAGTTACCTACTTCGGAGTGCCCGTATTTAATTACACCGCCTGCTTCTGCAATTGCCAGCATAGCCTCTCTACGGAAGTTTCCCCATTTTGAAAAAGGCTCAGCTTCATGATAGCCCTTTTGGTCGGTAGCAGGGAAAAGCTCTTCCTTCTCGCTGATGATATAATACTCCAGTTCGCCCATAGCATACATTGTCATACCCGTCTTTTCTTTCAGAACATCGTGGGCTTTTTTTAAGATATACTGTGGTGAACCATCCAGCGGGTCACCGTCTTTATTGTAATACGAACATAAAATGTCAATTGTAGGAACTTCCGAAAAAGGATTTACGAAAGCCGTCTTATATCTTGGAATTACATACAGGTCGCTCGACCCCGCCTCAATGAAAGGAAACAGGCTTGAGCCGTCAACACGCTCACCGAATGTGAGAAGTTCGTCAAGATGTTGTTTGCTGTTTATCACAAAGTTAAGGGTTTTTAATCTTCCGTCCCAGCCGCCGTATCTGAAGTTCACCATTGCAATATCGTGATCCTCAATATATCTGATAAGGTCGGCTTTAGTAAATTGCTCCGCAGGTTTGTTAAGATATTGCACCAGCGGGTTTGGGTTCATCTCTGTGTAAATGTTCATACTCTCTGCATAAAATTTATATCAATCGTACCGTTTTCAGTACGCTAAAAATATGGGACGCCAAACTTAGCTATTTTCCACTAACTGAAAGCAAAAACGGAGGATATTTTTTTGAATCTTACAAATCAAATGTTGATAATCTATTTTTTATACTTTTGTCAAAACAACATTAACAGAAATTTCAGTTTTTAAAACTACTGAATCAATAATCATTATGGTCGATATAGTATTGTCATCTTTCGGATTGCTGGCATCATTCTATTTTTTGCATTTTATCACGGAGTTTTATTTTATTCCATCTCTTGATAAGCTTGCAAAAAAGCTGAAAATGTCGTCAGATATGGCAGGAGCCACTCTGATGGCTGCCGGATCGAGTGCGCCCGAGCTGGCAGTTATGCTTTTTGCCATATTTATTAAAGGTGACCATGAAGCCATTGGTATCGGCACTATTGTTGGGTCTGCACTGTTTAATCTCCTTGTTATTGTCGGGGTTGTGATGATTCTTGGAAAATCAAAGATGGTATGGCAACCCTTGCTTAGAGACCTGATTTTTTACGGAATATCCGTGGCTTTGATAATTTTGTTTTTTTCCGACGGACATCTCTCTCAAATTGAATCGCTGATATTTCTATCCGTTTATATCATCTACATTTTGGTTATGTTTTTATGGCAGAAGTACTTTCCATACAAAGACATTGAACAACAACCCATAGAAGCTGAACCGGAA
>JAOZOC010000499.1 GCA_029933495.1 Bacteroidales bacterium | reverse complement strand
AACTTTCGGAAATTATAAAACAAGATTGGTGGAAAAAGAATCGTGATAGCTTTCTAAAAAAAATTGACAATTGAAACCGTTAATTGTTGATACAAACATATTATTTTCAACTTTGTTAGGTGGAAATAAGTTATTTCGTGACATTTTTACTCAAAAGGATGAGTTTGATTTATTTTCCTGCAAATATGCAATAATAGAATTGTTTAAGTATAAGGAGAAAATACAAAAATATTCTATGTTAAGCGAAGATGAAATTCTGGAACTTCTTCACTATTTATTAAGAAAAGTGCATTTATATGACGAGAGTTTCATTAGTAAGGATAGTATCGAAATGGCGAATAGACTATGTATGGATATTGATGAAAAGGATATACCATTTGTAGCTTTGACAATTGAGCTTGATGGGATGTTATGGACAGGAGATAAAAAGTTAAAAAAAGGATTAATAAAAAAAGGGTTCAATTCTTTTTTTGAAGTCCAATAAGTTTATATCTTTAAAAATTAAGCTATGGCAATCATCAATTCCCGCACCCGCGAAAAAGGAAAGATAATTATTGATTACGATAAATGTACCTCTTGCGGTTTGTGTGTTTCCGTTTGTCCTGATAAATCACTCGAAATAACCGACGGCAGGCTGCACGAAAGCCAAAATGCAGTATTCGGATGTATTGCCTGCGGCCATTGTATGGCTGTCTGTCCGCACGATGCCATTAAAATTGAGGGACGGGAATTGTCGGGGAATGACCTGTTCACACTTCCTCCTTCCGGCAATAATGCATCTTATGAAAATTTGTATTCTTTGCTCTCTTCCCGCAGGAGTATCCGGCATTTTAAAGATAATGAAGTTGATGATGAGATTATCAAAAAAATACTTGATGCAGCCTCAACCGCACCGATGGGAATACCACCGTCGGATGTTCAGGTGGTAGTTTTGAAAGGGGAAAGCAAAGTCCGGGAGTTTTCTGTTGATTTTGCTGAGTTTTTGAAGAAGAATAAATTTGTTTACTCAATGCTTGGAACCAAACTGATGAGACCTTTTGTCGGAAAGGAGGTTTCGGAATTATTCAGCAGTTTTTTAAATACTCTTGTTTCAAGCTACATCGCTAATATGGATAAGGGTGTGAATAAGATTTTGTACGATGCACCTCTGGCAATGAGTTTTCAGTCAACCCTTTATACCGATCCTGCCGATGCTTACATTCCTGCAACTTATGCAATGATAGCTGCCGAAAGTCTTGGAATAGGAAGTTGTATGATTGGCGGAGTGCATCCGTTCATAAAAAAAGGAGCTAAAAAATTTAAAAAGAAATACGGCTTGATGGAGAGTTTTTCGGGAGGGATAATCGTTATTTTCGGATATCCGAAATATAAATACAGAAGAGGAGTCAGGAGAAGCTTTAAAGAGGTGAAGGTCTTATCTTAAATTAAAAGTAGTTATGGAACAGTTAATCAAAATTGCAGCTTCGCAACTTGGAGTTCGTGAAATCCCGGGAGATGAGGATAATCCGGTGATTGTAAACTATGCAAAGGAGACCGGTATAGCAGGAATCAGCAATGATGAGATTTCGTGGTGCAGTACTTTTGTAAACTGGGTTTGTATGAAAGCCGGATATGCAATGTCGGACAAACCCGATGCCCGCTCATGGCTGAGAGTTGGCGAACCTGTAAATGATCCCTTACCGGGCGATGTTGTGGTTTTTTGGCGTGAGAGTCCTCATTCCTGGAAAGGACACGTGGGCTTTTTTCTGGGATTGAATGATGATGGCTCCAAAGTTTTTTCTCTTGGTGGAAACCAGGGAGACGCAGTTTCAATAAAAGCTTATGATGCTTCAAAAGTCTTGGGATTCAGAAGGGTAGTGCAGACTGTAAATATTGATATTCCACAACCTGTTTTAAAATTGGACGCAAGGGGAGATGAGGTAATGAAGTTGCAGATATTGCTAAATTATCTCGGGTACGATTGTGGTGACGAGGATAGTATTTTTGGAAATAAAACGGATAATGCCCTCCGTCTTTTGCAGGCAAATAATGGCATTACAATAGACGGCGTTTATGGAAATCAAACAAAAGGTGTTGTTGAAGATTTACTTTTCGGATAGATGAAGTTTTGTACTATTTTTACAAAAAAATTAAATTATGTCAGATTTAACAAACAGTTGGAGAATGCTTGCCCTGAATGGTGTAATAGCTCTCCTTTACGGATTTCTTGCACTTTTTGTGCCTGAAGCAACAGTTGTAGCAATCGCTATGTACTTTGGAATTGTTATTCTTCTTATCGGTGTCGTTATGCTCATTGAGGCAATCGGCAATATCAGGAAGAACTTGCCGTGGTTATCCGGAATGATATGGGCAATTATAACACTTATCATTGGCGGAATGATAACATTTAATACCGAAGAAACACTTTCGGTATTTGTTATCATTATCGGTAGCTGGGCAATCATTATAGCTATTCTGCAATTGTATATGGTTACGCAGGTTGACCTGTCAAAAAACAGGAAGAACTCAATGATATTCAATGGTATTCTGATGCTTCTTTTTGGAATTATCCTATTCTTTAATCCGTTTCAGTCGGCGGCATTTCTTGTTGTCCTTTCCGGGATAATTGCGGTTGTTATGGGTATTCTGCTGATAGTGCTGGCATTTAACCTGAAAAATCTGATTAAGGAGATTGAGTAATTTAATCCGTGGGGTGGAGACCACAGATTCACAGATTAGTAAATGAAACACCCATAACGGCAAGACAACACACTCATCCGGATGAATCCATTCGGAGTGGCCGAAGGCTGATGAAAGGCTCCAGCGGGGCGAAATATTTGTAACCACGGGCTTTAGCCCGTGGAAGGAGGGTGAAAGAATAAACAGTTTTGGAGGGATTTTCGATGGCGATCCCGATAACTATCGGGAGAAAATTATGCCAAAACCAAACAATCTGAATATTAATGAAATATAAATTTTAAACAGATGAAATATTCAAAACCCCAAAAGCAAAATTTTATGACAACCGGAAAGAAAAACCTTCTTCCTTATTTGATTCTATTATCATTTCTGATATCCTGCAAATCAAAGGTTGAGCCTCCAAAGCCTTATGGCGCAACTCCCTCCGAAAGACAGTTGAAATGGCATGAAATGGAGTTTTACGGCTTTCTTCATTTTACTGTCAACACTT
>JAOZOC010000498.1 GCA_029933495.1 Bacteroidales bacterium | reverse complement strand
TCACAATTTCAGATGCAGCAGGAAACAACAATGGCAAAATTGATCCGGGTGAAACGGTTGACATTATTGTTAATGTTGAAAACTCAGGTTCTTCAGATGCTTTTAACCTTATTGGCGAGTTAATGGCAACAGACCCTTACTTTACAATAAATACGAGTTCAGCAACCTATGGGGATCTTGGTTTTGGAAACAATGCTGATGGAACATTCAGTGCCACAGCCTCAGCTTCAACACCTGCTGGACATATGGTTGACCTGACATTTGAAGTTAATGCAGACCTTGGAATAACCGGTTCGGGTGCTTTTAACGTTGTTATCGGACAAATTCCGGTTCTTGTTCTTAATCTGGACGGAAATAATAATACAGAACCTGCAATGGTTGCCGCACTAACTTCATTGGGTGTATCACACGAAAGTGTTGCATCTTTCCCTGATGATCTTAACCTTTATACAACAATTTTTGTTTGTCTTGGTATTTATAGCCAGAATCATGTATTGTCTTCAGGAGAAGGACAGGAGCTGGCAGACTTCCTTAATGCCGGTGGCTCAATCTATATGGAAGGTGGTGACACCTGGTATTTTGATGCTTCAACTCCTGTACACCCTATGTTTAATATAAATCCTCAGTCAGACGGCTCAAGTGATTTATCAACAGTTTTAGGGCAATCAGGAACATTTACAGATGGAATGTCTTTCAATTACAATGGTAACAATAGCTGGATTGATCATATTGAAGCTGTTTCACCGGCATTCTCAATCTTTGAAAATAGTAATCCGTCCTACGGAACGGGAGTGGCTTATGATGAGGGCTCTTATAAAACAATAGGTACTTCTCACGAATTTGGTGGATTAACAGACGCAAGTTCTCCTTCAACTAAAGAAGAGCTAATGGCTGAATATCTTGAATTCTTCGGAATTGGCAATTCAATGATGGCATTATTTACAGCAAATGCAACAGAAATTTGTGTTGAAAACACAGTTGAATTTTCTGATGCTTCTACAGGACAACCAATCTCCTGGGAATGGACTTTTGAAGGTGGACAGCCTGCTACATCAACTATGCAGAATCCTACGGTAATGTATTTTAATGTGGGAACATTTGATGTTACTCTTGAAATTTCTGATGGAACCGAGTTTTACACCGTAACAATAGAAGATTTCATAACTGTTAGTGATGTTCCTGGTATTGCAGGAATGCCAACAGGTCTTACTGAACTTTGCATTGATCCAATGAACACACCTTATAATACAACAGGTGTAACAGGTGTAACAGAGTATGAATGGAAACTGGAGCCTGCTAATGCAGGTGCAATTACCGGAACAGGAACCTCTGCCATTGTTGACTGGGATGATACATTCACAGGTGATGCCTCAGTAAGTGTTGCAGGAGTTAACTATTGTGGTTCAGGCGAATTTTCTGATGTTCTGACTGTGACAGTTTATGAACTCCCTGAAGTTACACTTAATGAATTTGAAATGGTTTGCGTTTATAATCCTGCATTTGAACTAACTGGCGGAGAGCCGGCAGGAGGTACATACACAGGTAATGGAGTTTCAAATAATATGTTTGATCCTGAAGTTGCCGGTCTTGGTATTCATACCATTACTTATACATACGAAGATGCTTTCGGATGTTCAAACTTTGCAGAACAGGATATCGTAGTTGATGCCTGTACAGGTATTGGTGAAAACAATCTTGAAGGAGTTTCGGTTTATCCGAATCCTAATAACGGTACTTTCAAGCTGAAGATAAACCTGAATTCTTCTGACGTTGTTGATGTTAAAATTTACAATGCACTGAATGAGGTTGTATATAGCAAAGACAATGTAGAAACAAGTCAGCAATTTGTTCAGGATATCAACCTGAATAGTTATGCTAAAGGACTTTATTATCTGCAAGTCACAGGTAGTGAAACAAACATTGTTAAGAAAATTATTATTCAGAAATAATAGGTTCTGAATTATACTAAATAAAACCCTCATAGCTTTTATGCTATGGGGGTTTTATTATTGATGATGTCAGGTTTTTTACTAGCCGAATGACACCGGCTTTATTGTTTTGTAATGACAAAATCGATTAACAATAATACTAATATCTCTATCAATTTTTCACCAATATTTTGTAACTTTGTCGCAATTACATTTATAAAAAATAATGACTATGAAAAAAATTACATTTCTTGTTACATTGCTTATTGCTGTTATGTCTAACAGCATAACAGCTCAAAACATTAAAATAAAAGGCGAAAGCATTGAAGACTGGGAAACCGGCACAATGACACAATTTGACTGGGAACCCGGAGGAACCACAGATTGGTTTATTACCGATCAGAATCCTTATGAAGGTATTTATTGTGCCCAGTCGGGCGATATTGATGATGGCCAGCAATCATGGATTTCTCTGCAATATGATGTTTATGTTGATGATACTATCTCGTTTTGGATAAGAGTATCTTCCGAAGGGGGTTATGATTTTCTAAGATTCTATATTGATAATACTGAGTTTGATTCCTGGGCAGGTGAGGTGAGCTGGCAGAAAGTAAGTTTCTTGGTACCGGCCGGAACACATGTTTTCAAATGGGAGTATGATAAGGACTACTCGGTTTCAAGCGGTGCCGATGCTGCCTGGATAGACTATATTGTTTTCCCCCCTATGGAAATTGCTGCCGGCTTTATGGCGAGTACAACCCAGTCGTGTGTGAATGAAACTATTGATTTTACTGACCTTTCGGTTGGCCCGATAACAACCTGGCAGTGGACTTTTGAGGGAGGACAACCGCCAACTTCAGCTCTTCAAAACCCAACGGTTATGTATGCTAATGTTGGGATGTTTGACGTGGAATTAATAGTTTCTGATGGTGTAGAAATAGATACTCTGGTGATGACCGATTATATCGAAGTGAACGAAGTCCCGGCAGCACCTCCGACTCCTATGGGATTGACACAATTATGTCTGAATCCTTTTAATACAACATACAATACAATGGGAAGTACAGGAGCAACGGATTATATCTGGCTAATTCTGCCTGATGAAGCCGGAGTTTTAACCGGAAACGGTACATCTGCTGTTGTTGACTGGAATGATACATTTCTCGGTGATGCAACAATCAGGGTTGCAGGAACGAATTATTGCGGGGAGGGTGAGTTTTCAATGGAGCTGACAATTACTGT
>JAOZOC010000497.1 GCA_029933495.1 Bacteroidales bacterium | reverse complement strand
GTATTTAACACAAAATATTCTACGAAAAGCACACAGGTCAGGAGTTCTGGAATTAAAAACAGACACTACTTCTTTTCTATAATTGCTTTCATTACAAATTCATTCTTTTTATCATTCAGCTCTATCAAAATCTCTGATGAAATAAATTCCTCAAACCCATTTTCAGAAAGTGTATCAGATAATAACACTGCTCTCAGGATATCATCTATTCTTATGTAATAAACCAACAGTATATTATAAAAAATTAAAACCTCGGTAAAATGGAAAATAGCACGCTCAGGTGCAACTTCCTGAATCGACCATCTGTTTTCCAGTATATCAGGAACTTCTTTTATCCTTCCTTTCTCAATAAGATATTGAACATAAAATATCTTAGATAGAATAAATTCAGGGAAAGTCTCATACAAGCTAACAATTTGCTTTTTCATTTTTTTAATCTTTCCTGCAATCAAATATAAAGAAGCAAGTCTGGAATAAAGCAAAGGAATATCCGGGTATCTATCAATAAGTGTTGTTAATTCATTAATGGCAGTCTTAACATCTCCATTTTCAGTTATATCAGCAATTTGATCCAACATATTAATCACCAAATCAGATTCAGGAAAATTTTCAACTCCCAAAATTTCAGGAAACCATTCATCAACAATTTCAATATCAAATTTATCTTCCATCTCCCCAATTATATCATCTACTTGCTTTTTGTCAAACTGTTCCAAAAACTTTAAATCCAACAAAAATCCAATTGTCTCTTGTGACAATTTCTTCTTTCCCTTCCCAAAATCCGACCAATCTTTTTCATTCCAATTTCCCATCTCTTCTATATCATCAATAACATTTTCTAATGATTCAAGTGCTTCATCATCATCTGACCAATCTTCATCATAATCTTCATCTAACTCAACAAAATCGTCAAGGATATAATTCCCGGGACCAGCAGTTTTTTCAAGGATTGCAATCTCTTTTTTATAGTCATTATCCGGATTTGTAATTAACATAGGTTTCCCATCCCTGCCAAACTCAATTTCAAGCACTTCAATGTTTTCATTATCTTCCTCAAGAATATATTTTGTTAAATTAAAGTCGCGATGAGGCAAGAATCCATAATCCTCTGCAAATTCAATAGCTCCGTAAATTATATTATGAACAAGTACATAGTCATATGGGATTAGATCAAGTTCTTCTGAAATATCATCTTTATATTTCTGATACGATACTTCAGATACATTAAACGAGAAAAATGAATCTTTAACACCAAGGCAATAAATATCAACAAGATAACTGGCAAACGTAATATTTCCATTTGAATGCTTTCGTGCAATAGTAATAGTTGCCAAACCGGTTTCAGTCCAGTCAGGATTTATCAGGCATTCATAAATGGGTAAGCTACGCGCTCTCTGCCTGATATAATTCTCAGGGGATAATGGCATTCTTATAACTTTCCCCTTACTTTTTTTTGCTCTTTTTTTTGACATTTCTTTTTTTTTAATTATTCCGATACTTTTAGTAGCGAAACTCCATGGACAGGCAATTTGATAATTATTGATTTTTCAAAAGAACCCAACTCTTTTTGCCTCCATAAATCTCTGACTTTTACATTATCAGAAATTCCGGCCTTATTAAACAGCAATTTGTAATCTAAAATTGATTCGCCAAGATTAAAGACACCGACTGCTTTTGTCCCATCATATAGCTCTTTCACCCAAACCTGAACATCTCCATCAATAAAAACAGGAGTGGCCTGCTTCCCAAGAATATCCTGGTTCACAGCAATAATCTCATCATTGGTCAGCAGATTAAGTGTAAAATCATCAAGACGTTCCAGATCGCACCCAATAAGAAGAGGTGCAGATAAAAGCGACCACAGACTGATGTGAGTGTATTGTTCATTGGGTGTAAGACGTGTGGGGTGTAAGTTTGGACCCCAGCCAACCCATCCTACGACCAACATATCAGGGTCGTTCCAGTGACCCGGCCCTGCAAATTGCGCATTCTTAACCTGACTGAATCCGATAGATTTCAAACTTCCCCAGGTATCTGTGATGTCTCCTGTCGTCCGCCACAGGTTACCTCCAACTTCTGCTCCCCACTCATAAACATTTCCCATCCCGTACTGACACATGCTATAAACTATGTCGCGGTCAACTTTTCCAAGAGCATCCCTCATCACAAAGTAGGGTTTCTTCAACTCGGGCAGAGAATTGTCTTTGGCAATTTGTCCGTAAGAACACCAGTCATATTTTAGATAATCAACACCCCAGCGGGCAAAAGATTGTGCATCCTGCAATTCGTGCTGATAGCTTGCTGTGTATCCTCCGCAGGTAAGCGGGCCGGGAGATGAATAGATACCGAATTTCAATCCGAGAGAGTGAATAGAATCACCAAGAGCCTTCATCCTGGGAAACTTTTCATTTGTTCTGATAGTCCCGTCATTATTCCTTTTCGGTTCCGGAGAATTACCTATTATTTCCCAACCGTCATCAATATTGATATAGCTCCAGCCATGGTCTGCAAGACCTTTTTCAACAAATACTTTTGCCGATGCAAAAACCTTTTCCTGGTCAACACTCAGTCCCCAGCAATTCCAGCTATTCCACCCCATTGGCGGAGTAAGGGCAATTTGGTCTCCTACAATCACCCGTAATACTTCCGAAATCTTTCCTTTTGAATTTTCAGCAGTTATTTGCAAATCATAATCCCCTTTCGACATCACTTTACCAGAGATAATTCCTTTCCGGTTATCAAAAGATAAACCTGCCGGCAGATTTAAAACACTGAGCTTCAAAGGTTTTTCACCTGTAACCGGCACTTTGAAAAGAAAAGGTTTACCCGGTCGTACACCCACAACTTTAGCACCGTTTATACGTGGAAAAGGAGAAATTTCCGGAGTAAGAATGTATGGAAGAACATCGTAAAAGACCTTTTCCAAACTTGAGCCATCAGGGTTAAAAACATATTTCAGAGATGTTGACTCCTGTTGCTCCGGAATCTCAACGGGTATGTCAAAATCTTTACCCGCAGGAATCTCAATATTAAGCTTTAGCTTGTAAATCTCTTTCCCTGTCATATCATTTATTGCCGACAACA
Organism: Bacteroidales bacterium; assembly: GCA_029933495.1. Taxonomy (GTDB): domain Bacteria; phylum Bacteroidota; class Bacteroidia; order Bacteroidales; family JAADJA01; genus JAADJA01. The sequence goes on along the minus strand of JAOZOC010000497.1, from coordinate 87 downwards.
AAAATATCCCTTTCATATCAACATATCCGGATACATTTTTTATTCTAAAAATGTTGTAAGCTGTTCCGTTCTTGAAAGAAAATGATT
>JAOZOC010000496.1 GCA_029933495.1 Bacteroidales bacterium | reverse complement strand
TTATAATGATGGTAATTATTGTTCTCAAAATATTATATCTTTGGTTTTGGAGGAATAGTATTCCGTATAGTGCAATTTGCTATTATTTCCATTATTGGCATGTGGTAGTTTCTTGCTAATTCCCAGTTTCTTCATAACAATTTCATAATCATCTTCAAGATTTTCAAACTTCCCTATAAAATCAACAATAACTTTTCCGTTTTCATCCAAAAACCAGTCAAGTTGGTTTTTATGAACTGAAGAGTGAATACTAGTGTCACTACTATTTTGTATCCAACTTACAAATTCATCAAAAGACATTCGACCTGACATTATTATTCCTTCTTTTCTAAAATAAAGTGATGCGACCCTGTCCCACGGATTACGGACAAAACCAAATTTATAATAGGAATTAAACATCTTTTCGGCAATATTTTTTCTAATCGTAATCGGAATCAACTTATTTACTTTATGAAATTTACCGCTAATGCCTGTCCCTTCTTCAAATGGCCAATTATCAATAATACTTTTCTTACTCTCCAAAATGTTAAGATGCGGCTTAACTGAAAAACCTAACACTTCTCTGAAACTTGTACTGGCTGTTTTGGGTACTTCAATAAATATACATTTATTCTTATGTGATACCATTATTTGCTATCTTAATTAAAGATATTAAAGAATTTATTATGTATGATCAATATATCAATATATTTATACGTAAAAATTAAGTATTTGTTTAATAAAAAGAACTAAATTTGGTGCAATAATACTATTTTTCTATGCGATACAAAAGAGTATGGGAAATATTAGGACCGGGATTACTGTATGCCGGTGCTGCAGTTGGCGTTTCTCATCTTGTTCAATCAACGAGATCAGGTGCAGAATATGGATTTGAACTTTTAGGAATTCTAGTTCTTGCTAATATATTAAAATATCCTTTTTTTGAATTCGGACCAAGGTATGCTATTGCAACAGGTGAAAGCTTAATTGATGGATATCGTCGAATAGGAAAATGGGCAGTAATCCTTTTTGTCATATTGACAGTAAGTACAATGTTTACAATTCAGGCAGCAGTAACAGTTGTAACAGCAGGTTTGATTGGAAATGTATTCCATTTGTCATTGTCACCCGTACAAATCAGTGGTGTAATCCTGTTTATAACAATGCTGGTTTTAATGATTGGAAGATACTCTGTTCTTGATAAGTTAATAAAATGGGTAATAGTAATTCTGGCCACTTCCACAGTTGTTGCTGTGGTATTTGCAATAGGTAATGGATTTCACCCTGAAGCGCAATATATCAATCATTTTTCCTGGTTAAACAGAACTGATATCTTTTTTCTGATTGCTTTCGTCGGATGGATGCCCGCACCTATTGATGTCACAGTTTGGCAATCCCTGTGGACAAACGCAAAGAACCGGCAGATTGGGTATACACCTAAGTTGAAGGATGCTTTACTTGATTTTAAAATCGGATATTTCGGAACTGCTATTCTTGCAATATGCTTTCTTGCCCTTGGAGCATTTGTGCTTTATGGGAGTGGAGAAACATTATCATCGAACGGTGTTACTTTTGCCGGTCAGCTAATCAGTATGTACACTTCTTCTATAGGACAATGGGCATATTTTTTTATTGCGGCCGCAGCAATAACTACAATGTTCTCAACAACACTAACCTGCCTTGATGCTTATCCAAGGGTAATGAAGAAAGTTACTGACATTATTATCCCACAGATTAAGAAGGAATCTGACATTGACTGGGAAACCTGGTTCTGGATTTTTATTGTTAGTTCCGGAGCACTTGTTGTTTTGATTTTTTTTAGTAGTAGTATGCGTTTTATGGTTGACCTTGCAACCACTTTATCATTTATAACGGCACCTTTGCTGGCCATCTTAAACTATCTTGCAGTTACGGGCAAACATTTCCCCAATGATATGAAGCCAAAGTTATGGTTCCGTGTTTACGCTATAACAGGAATAGTCTTTCTTATGGGGTTTACTGTGTTTTACCTTGTATGGAATTTATAGAGAATATCCGGCTTAAGGTAAAACTTACCATTTAAACCCGAAGTATGCCAATTCTCTGGCAAATACTTTTTCAATTGTCTCTCTGTCTTTCTCTGATAGGATATCCCTGTAACTCCGTTTGTCTTTTCTCAGATTAGCCTTGGTCTTAGGTAATTCCGGCACTTCAGGCAAACCAATCTTATCAGCCAGATCTTTCATTGCCTCATCCAGCTCTTCAAAAAAATATACTTTATCAACAGCAAAAATCGAATCAATTGTGTATAACTGAAATCCTTTAACAAGATTAGCCTCTCCCGACTCAATAAACTCCGAAATAGAAGGCCGGGGTTCCTGTTTATATTGCCAAAAATACCATGAAACTACCTTATCAAAAGGATTTCGTTCAAAGCCAAATTTATAATATGAATCCCAGATATCCTTATCAATATGCCTCTTGATATATGCTGCATCATTATGATGATAAAAACGCAGTCTTCTCTTAATATCAATAGTAGTCATTAAGTCACATTTTGAATACTTACTGAAAGGTATTTTATAATTCTGAGGTCCTCTGTATCCTAGCTTCCTGCGTTTAAGTTCATCCTCTTCAACAATTGGAGTTATTATATCCTTCGGGCCGCAAAATTTTGACAGGGCTATTTCAATGCTCGTTCCAGCAGTTTTTTCGGTCTTTATAAAAATAAATTTATATTTATGCGAAATAATCATATCAACAGTTTAGTAGTAACAAATATGGAATTTTAATTCAGATAATTTAAACCTAAGAAACATATAAAAGTTACATTTCATTTTGATTAATCTTTACTATATACCTTCTCCCCATTCACCCAGGTGGAAATAACTTTTGTTTCAGGTATCATATCTATTTCAACCTCCATAATATCATCATCAAGAATAACAAAATCGGCAAATTTGCCCGGTTCAATACTGCCTTTTTTATTTTCTTCAAAACTGCCCTTGGCTGCCCAGATAGTAATTCCTTTCATAGCCTCTTCTCGTGAAAGTGCATTCTCAGTCTGCCAACCTTCTTCAGGGTATCCTTTGAGGTCTTTTCTGGCAACAGCAGCATAATATGTATATAACGGATTGATGTTTTCAATCGGAAAATCAGTTCCCAGCGGTAGCCATCCGTTTTCTTTCAATAATCTTTTATATGCATACGCACCATT
>JAOZOC010000495.1 GCA_029933495.1 Bacteroidales bacterium | reverse complement strand
ACGGCCGTTTATAATGCTGGTGCTTTGGGGAATTATAATTGCCGTAGCTGTTTATCCGTTTTTTGAAAAACTGGCAAAAAAACTTGGAGGGCGTGAAAAGCTTGCAGCCACGATTATAACATTGATTGGGCTTTTAATTCTTATTGTTCCTACAATTTTTCTGATTGACTCAACTGTTGAGAGTATTGGCAATTTTTCCAAGCAAATGGCGTCAGGAAGTGTTCAAATTCCGCCCCCGGCAGATGATGTAGCTGATTGGCCCGTTGTCGGAAAACCTGTCTATGATGGTTGGTTGCTTATATCAACAAACCTGGAATCTGCAATTGAAAAATTTACTCCGCAGATAAAGCAATTTGCGCCAAAGGTATTATCATTAGCCACTAACCTTGGTACTACTATTTTATTGTTTATCTTTTCAATAATAATAGCCGGTGCATTGTTCACTAATGCAAAATCAGCCGGGAAAGCGGCGAGGTCTGTTTTTGAGACGCTGATTGGTAAACAGGGGGAGAACTTTGCCGAGCTTTCGGTTAAAATCATCAGAAGTGTGGTTCAGGGAATACTCGGTATTGCAGTCATTCAATCACTGCTCGGCGGAATAGGAATGTGGGCTATAGGTATTCCGGGTGCAGGATTATGGGCACTTATCATTTTATTCTTTGCAATTATGCAATTACCGCCTTTGTTGGTTTTAGGACCGATAGCCATATACAGCTTCACGATAGCCGATACAACACCTGCCGTTATTTTCACAGTTTGGAGTTTGATTGTTAGTATGAGTGATGCCTTTTTAAAACCGCTTTTATTAGGACGGGGAGTGGATGTTCCGATGCTTGCTGTTTTACTCGGTGCTATAGGAGGAATGATAATGTCAGGGATTATAGGTTTGTTTGTTGGCGCTGTCGTCCTGGCAATTACATATAAAGTATTTGAAGCTTTGCTTGTGGAAGATGTTCTTGACAAAAAGTGATGAACTTTTCATCTAAATGAAATAATAAAAAATTGAAAAGAAGGATGCAATCATAATTTGCCAAACGATTTTGCATAATTGCTCAAAGAATTTTCAAACATATAATATATGTCAGAAGAAATTCAGAACACTGAGAAAGTTGAACAAACCGGTAACGAACAGGTAAAAACGCCGGGAAAGAAAAAGGTTAATCCTGTTGTATGGACAACACGTATTATAATATTAATTGCAGCTATTGTTTTTATTTGGTATCTGTTTTCTGACAGGTTTACACCATATACCGATCAGGCGCGGGTTACCGAAATTATTATTCCTGTTATTCCACGTGTTTCGGGCAACCTGATTGATGTCAGGGTAAAGTTGCATTCTGTTGTGAAAACCGATGAAATGCTTTTTCAGATTGACTCAAGCCAGTACGCACTTGCTGTGAGAGGTGCCGAAGCCAATATTGAAAATGTTATTCAGCAGCTCGGAGCGCAAAGTGCATCGGTTAAAGCTGCTGCCAGTGCTGTTGGCGTAGCAAGGGCACAACTCGACAGGGCACAGAGAAACTATAACCGGACCGAACGTATCATTAAAAAGAATCCGGGAGCATTATCACAAGCCGATATTGACAGGGTGGAGACTTCATTGAATCAGGCTGTAGAGCAAATGGCTAATGCCGAAGCAAATCTCGCCAAAGCAAAAGAACAACTTGGACCTAAAGGCGAAAATAATCCTCAACTCAGGATGGCAATTAATCAATTGAATAATGCACAACTTCAGCTTTCCTGGACAAAAATATTTGCTCCTATTGAAGGTTACATTGAAAGTTTTAATCTGGATGCCGGTTATTTTGCCCAGGCAGGAAAACCGTTAGTTACTCTTGTTTCAAAAGACGATTTATGGATACAGGCTAATTTTAAGGAAAACAACCTGTCGAAAATAAAAATAGGGGATAAGGTTGAATTTATACTTGATGCTGCGCCGGGAAAAATTTTTAAAGGCAGTGTAAGTAGTATTGGATATGGTGTACAAACCGGTGATAAATCAACCCCCGGCAGTTTACCCGACATCAAAAGTAAAAGTTCGTGGCTACAAGACCCACAGCGTTTTCCGGTTGTTATTGAAATTTTTAGTTCTGATGTAAAAAAACTTTGTAGAGCCGGGGGGCAGGCCGATGTAATTGTTTTTACCGGAGACCACACATTTTTAAATTTTATTGCACGTTTTAGAATCAGGATAAACAGTTGGTTGTCTTATGTCCGTTAGAGCGATTACTATACCGACCATTCTACGGATTGACGTGCAATACTTGCCGCTTTTCAGGTATGCTATAGGCTCCGGCATACTAATGCTAATGGTTGCTACTATCGGAAACGAACTTTCTTATATCGTTCCTATGCTCGCTCTTGGTTTTCTGGGACCTAGCACTAAGATACCATCTTTGAAAGAGGGGTTTGGCTTTGTTTTCATTGTTGTTGTTAGCACTATTGCAGGTTTTTTGTTTACCAAATATTTCTATGAATACAGCCTGTTTTATCTCCTTATTCTTGGATTGTCATTGTTTTGGATATTCTATACCGACAAGCTACCGTTTGTTGCAAAATTGTTCCTCCTGATTTCTTTACTTGCATATCCGGTTCCTGAAGATGGAATAAATACAACTCTGTGGGCTTATGCCTTAACCGGAACACTTATTTTTGGTGCAATTGCTACAATTCTGGTAGTGTGGCTCGTGTTTTCTGTTTTCCCCGACCCGGCAAATAATAATTCGACACTTCCGGAGAAAAGTGCAGCCGTAGGGTTGAGCAGTAAAGTCAGGCTGAAAAATGCAGTTGTTACGTTTTTATCAACCTTTCCGGTTATTCTGATTTTTATTTTTTTTGGTTGGGGCAACTGGCTCTTGGTACTTATTTATATTGTTGTCCTGACTATGCTTCCTGTCCCGGGTCAGAAAGCCGGAACTGTTAAGTTTTATGGAAATCTGATTGGAGGTGCTGCAACATTAATATTTTATTGGTTGTTAATTACCGTTCCAAATTTATTCTTTTTTACTTTATTATATATCGGAACTGCATTATACTTTGCTTCCAAAGTGTTTTCAGGAAAAGCGTCAGCCCAATATTTTAAAACAGGATTTTCCGCATTAACCCTTATAATCGGCGGCACAATACTAAGTACAGATAAGGCCGGTGCGGAGATCAGCGACAGAATATTTCAGGTTATGA
>JAOZOC010000494.1 GCA_029933495.1 Bacteroidales bacterium | reverse complement strand
CATAGCTTTCTGACCTAATTAACCAACCAAAACCAAATTTTACAAATAAAAATTAACCACCATGAAAAATTTCTCAGATTACATTTTGTTTGATGATAATTTTTTTTCAAAGAACATTTCACCTTACTCAATTGGTATGCCAAAAATCATAACTCCTTAATTATCAATCCACAAACACACCATTTCAAAACCGGATAACCCGGCGATGATTAATCAATATATTTAACAGACTCTTTTTCAATAACTTAACAAAATATTCCAATACCGGATAGTTTTGGAACAGATATCCAAAAACGTAACTTTTTCCGTAAACGGATAAAGGTCTAAAAAATAATCTTGTGTCTATTTTTGGGAATGAGTCCCGAAAAGATCAAAATAGTCTGCTTTTGAGACTTTTACATCAACGAAGCTTCCTATATCAATTTCAGAATTATTTGTGGAGATTAAAACTTCATTATCTACTTCCGGAGAGTCATATTCAGTACGGCCAATAATGTAGTCTCCCTCTTTTCTGTCAATAAGAGTTTTAAATGTCCTGCCAACCTTTTCATTGTTCAGTTCCAATGAGATATTCTGTTGCAAATCCATTATTGCATCAACCCTCTCCTGCTTAATACCATCGGGCACATCATCCTTCAGCTTAAAAGCTGCGGTATCCTCTTCCGGAGAGTATGCAAAAACTCCCAGTCTGTCAAATTTTACCTCACCCATAAAATCAAGCAGTTGTTGAAAATCCTTCTCAGTTTCACCAGGATATCCGGTTATCAGAGTAGTCCGCAAAGCAGCATCAGGAACAATTTTTTTAACCTTTTCGAGCAGCCTGTATGTGTCAGCCTTCTCGTGCCCACGTCTCATTGATTTCAGTATTCTGTCGCTAATGTGCTGAACCGGCATATCCACATAGTTGCAAATATTGGCTCTTTCTTTCATCAAATCCAGCACTTCCATCGGGAATGAGAAAGGATAGAGATAGTGCAGCCTTAGCCATTCCACACCTTCAAGTGCCGACAACCGGTCAACTAATTGCGGAAGCATATTCTTTTTATACAGATCAAGACCGTAATACGACAGATCCTGCGATATCAGAATAATTTCTTTAACACCTTTTTCAATCAGCCTTTTTGCTTCAATAACAATTTCATCAACCGGTCTTGAGATGTGTTTTCCTCTGATAAAAGGTATTGCACAGAAAGAGCATCTTCTGTCGCAACCTTCTGCAATTTTCAGATATGCAAAATGTGATGGAGTTGTCAAAACCCTTTCGCCGACAAGCTCTTTTCTATATTGACCTCCTAGTTCTGCTACTATCTTACTTATATCATTAACACCAAAATAGCTATCCACATCTTCAATTTCGTTCTGCAAATCTTTTTTATACCTTTCGGAAAGGCAGCCCATAACATAAACTTTCTCAATCAGGCCGTTTTTCTTTGCTTCCACAAAATCCAGTATTGTCTCAATCGACTCCTGCTTTGCATCATGAATAAACCCGCAAGTGTTTATTATCACCACATCAGCTTTACTATCATCTTTTTCAAATGTGACTTCAATATTGTTTGAATTCAATTGCCCCATCAATACCTCTGAATCCACAAGGTTTTTGGAACAACCAAGTGATATCAGGTTTATTTTTTTATTTGTGGATTTTGTTTTCAAAACAATTAATGTTATTTAACCCCTCACCTTTATCCTCTCCCTCAGGAGAGGAATGAAATGATTGAAAGTTTAGGCTGTGTATTACATTAGCTAAATTCGCTACTAAATATTCATATCAAAATGTATTTGGATTCATTCATACATTTAGTCAAAAAGACTATCAACAAATTCAGCACGATTAAAGACCTGAAGGTCTTCCATCTTTTCACCAATACCAATATATTTAACAGGAACTTTGAATTGTTCCGAAATTCCAATAACAACACCACCTTTTGCTGTACCGTCGAGTTTGGTAAGTGCAAGTGCATTCACTTCGGTAGCTGCCGTAAACTGTCGTGCCTGTTCTATTGCATTCTGACCTGTGGAGGCATCAAGAATAAGTAAAATTTCGTGGGGAGCATCCGGAACAACCTTTTGCATAACTCTTTTTATTTTGGTGAGTTCATTCATAAGATTTACCTTGTTATGAAGTCGTCCGGCAGTATCTATAATAACTACATCTGAATCTTTGGCCAATGCAGATTTAAGAGTATCAAAGGCAACGGAGGCAGGATCTGCATCCATTCCCTGATCAACAATCGGCACCCCTACCCTGTCGGCCCAGATATGAAGTTGTTGTACAGCAGCAGCTCTGAAAGTATCAGCTGCTCCAAGAAGTACTGATTTGCCAGATTTTTTAAAATGGTAAGCAAGCTTACCAATAGTTGTGGTTTTTCCAACACCATTAACTCCAACAACCATAATAACATAAGGGTGCTTACCTTCAGGAACGGTGAATTCAACAAGGTCTTCCCTATTGTTTTCAAGCAGCAGTGCAGCAATCTCCTCTTTCAGAATCCTGTTCAGTTCCGAAGCTCCAAGATATTTATCCTTTGACACCCTGGCTTCTATTCTTTCAATTATCTTAAGAGTTGTATCAACACCAACATCAGAGGTTACAAGAATCTCCTCAAGGTTATCCAGAACCTCATCATCAATTTTAGTTTTACCTACAACGGCCCTTGAAAGTCTTGAAAAGACATTTTCTTTGGTTTTTGACAAACCCTTATCAAGTTTTTCCTTTTTCTCTTTTGAAAAAATATTCAGAAAGCCCATCTTGTATCAATTAATAATAAAAAGGCTTTTCCCAAAAACAGGAAAAAGCCTTTAAATTCCTTTTATTTCAAATATTATTTACTTTTTCGCCAAATAATTTTTCACATCTTCAACGTGAAGGACGCTCTCCTTAAAAGAATAGGCACCTGTTTTAGGCGATCTAACCATTTTAATCACCTTGGTATAGTTTTTACCTGCTGTTTGTAATGAAGCAACAACTTTCTTAGCCATAACAAATATTATTTAATTTCTTTGTGAATAGTATATTTTTTCAAAATTGGGTTGAATTTTTTCAGTTCAAGCCTCTCGGGAGTATTTTTTTTGTTCTTAGTGGTAACATATCTTGATGTTCCCGGCTTACCACTTGTCTTGTGCTCTGTACATTCCAGAATCACCTGAACTCTTGCGTCTTTGCTTTTTTTCGCCATTTCTA
>JAOZOC010000493.1 GCA_029933495.1 Bacteroidales bacterium | reverse complement strand
CGATATTTTCGGTTTTCCGGTCAAATGTTTTTTGTTTCGGACTTTGCAAATATACTAAAAAACACCAAAGACAAAACTATCTCAGTAATAATCTTCTATTGGGCGGATAAAACCATTCAGAAACCACTACCATCACTCTTCCCCCCGATAATTCATAACCGGGTAGATAATGCGCGGTTTCAGAACAGCATATTTTGTAATCTCCTGTTTGCCGTTTTTGAGCACGACCTTGTAGGTGCCGGGTTCTTCGTTCCAGGTACGCCAGTAAACTGTATTAAGCCCGGCATCGGTTGTCCCTTGCAGGGTGTCAACTGCCTGGCCGGTTTCGTCGTATATCAGAAATTCAGGTTCGTGTTTCACCTCCTTTTTCAGGTAATAGTCAAACCTCAGGCCATTGGGTTCATTGGGGGTAAACAGATGTTTGTCACCCATAAGCCTGTTGTTTCCCCAGTATGCCGCATCCGAAACATTCCGTACGGGCTTTGGCAGTATGTCAAAAAAGAAAATATCACTATTAATGACTTCTGGTGTCATCTGTTGCAAGACATTTATATTTGTGATCATAAGGCCTCTGCCATAAGTCCCGGCAACAAGATCATTTTCACGAGGATGGATAACCAGGTCTTTTACAGGAACAAACGGTATATTACCTTCCATCCGTTGCCAGTTTTGTCCTCCGTCAAGAGTGAAATATATTCCATTGTCATTTCCAATGAAAAGTAACTGTGGATTTTTAAAATCTTCAATAACAACATTTATGGGCTGATCCGGAAGGCTCTTTGAAATATCTGTCCATGTGTCTCCCATATCTGTGGTTTTAAAGATGTATGGTTTGAAATCATCAGTTTTAAACCCGGATTTGCAGATGTATGCTGTGCTATCGCTAAAGTTGGATGCAAGCACCCTGGTAACCCATCTGTCAGCCGGAACACCAGCCTCTGTCAGGGTTTGAGTAACCTCTTTCCACGTTTTTCCAAAATCAGGTGTAACATGTACTTTTCCATCGTCAGTTCCGACCCAGATGACACCTGCTTTCTTTGGTGATTCTGAAATTGAGGTTATTGTACAGTACATCATATGACCTTTCCCTGCAATCTTCACAGAGTCGTTTGTCGTCAGGTCAGGACTGAGCTCTTGCCAGGTATCTCCTCTGTCGAGTGATTGAAGCAGCATCTGAGCTCCTGCGTAAAGGATTCCGGGATTGTGAGATGAAATAATTAATGGAGGATCCCACGGGAACCTGTATTTCGGTTCTCCTTTGAGTGCTTTGGGCTCAATACTTTTTCTTGTGCCGGTTTTTTGATCAACGCGCAGATGAGCACCAAACTGAGTTGTTGCATAAAACCAGCGGCTGTCAGTTTGGTCAACAGGGCAATACATCCCATCCCACCTGCCTATCAGGAACCAGTCTTCAAGCGATATTTCGCCTTTCCAACTGTTGCCCGGCCCCTTCCACACCTCGTGATCCTGAAGGCCGACATAGATGTTGTATGGTTCTTCCATATCAACCGAAACATTATAGACCTCACCAAGAGGGATATTATAAAGGTGTTCCGAATGCTTTCCTTTATCCCAGGTAACATAAAGCCCGCCGTCGCTGCCAGTCATCATGTGCCTCGGGTCTTTGGGATCGATCCACATTGTGCGGAAGTCACCGAAAACGTTATGCATTATCTCCGAATTTCTCTGGTCGGGGCTATGCCAGGTTTTACCGCCATCATCAGAGTAAGGCATCCACATAGACAGAACATAAATATTATTTTCATCCTGAGGATCAACATATATCTTATTAAAAGAGTACGGTGCTTTATCCGAAACGTTTACCGAATCACTGTTCATCTTTTCCCAGCTTTCACCACCATTCACGGTTTTATAAACATCACCCCAGATTACTTCTCCAACAGGCTTCATATGCATATCCTGCTCTTCCTCTGTGCCGTCAGGAATGTAAGGCTTTAATATCTCAAAAACAGAATAGAGAATGTCAGGGTTTTGTTGGAAGATTGCAAGGCCTATACGTCCTATCTTACCCTCCGGAAGTCCGTTTGTTAAATGCGTCCATGTTTTTCCACTGTCAACTGTTTTATAAATACCACTATTATTACCTCCGGCCTCAAAATGCCAGGGCAGACGATATTTCTCATAAGCAGAGGCGTAAAGAATATCAGGATTTTTATTATCCATCACCATATCAATAACTCCGGTATTCTCGTCAATATAAAATATCTTTTCCCAGGTATCGCCCCCATCCGTACTTTTGAAAACTCCCCTCTCCTCATTGGCTGAAAAGAGATGCCCCATCACAGAGACATAAACAATATCCGGATTGTCGGGATGGATAAGAATGACCGATATATGGTGCGAATCGGGAAGGCCCTTGAATTCCCAGGTTTTACCACCATCTGTTGATTTGTATATGCCCGTTCCGCTGTATGAGCTTCTGGCATTAAAATCCTCACCGGTTCCTGCCCAGATAATCTCAGGATTTAAAGGAGCAATGGCAAGTGCTCCTATTGACGGGCTGACGACAGTATCGAAAATCTGCGTAAATGATGTTCCGTTGTTTTCCGTTTTCCAGATGCCGCCGTTTCTGGCCCCGACATAGAAAGTATGGTCATATTTATGATCATCCGACTGTGGTACAGCAATTTCCGTAATCCAGCTACCGCAACGGTATGGCCCCAGGTGGCGAAACCGGAAATTGTTGATATTTTGTTCCGCTGGGTCTATCTGCGATAATAGTTGAAACGAAAATAAAGAGAGAACGATGAAAATTTGAAGTTTTTTCATAAAACTATATTTTCTTCAAAAGTAAGAATTATTTTACTTTTAACATTTCATATTTGCAGCTATTTCACTATCTTTGCAAAACCATCAAAAATCCGCACCATGAAAATATTTACTTTTTCTCATACAATTTTGGTTCTGTTTTTTCTATCTTTCTTATCATTCAATTCAAATGCACAGATTCAAATCAATTCAGGCACCTACCCTATTGATATGGTTGAAATAATATTAGGCCCGGATATAGTTTATGATAATGTTCAATATACGGGAGCATCAATAGCAAGGGGGACATTTGCAGGGGGTAGCTCAATCGGGTTAAGCAATAATACCGGAATATTTATTACTACAGGCTCGGGTGACCTGATACCAGGGCCGAACAGTTCCTGCAATGCAGGCATCA
>JAOZOC010000492.1 GCA_029933495.1 Bacteroidales bacterium | reverse complement strand
TTTTTAGCTTGCGCGACAAATTCAGGCAGACATTTGTTATTGTTACTCATAACAGAGAACTTGCAGATATGGCAGATCGCAAGCTGACTATTAAAGACGGAGTCATCCACAAGCAGAGTGCAAATGAAAAAATTAACATTCCTGAAAAAACTGTTTCTTAACCAAATCATTTGTATTTTTGCACCGTTTTTTACTATTAATAATAATTTTTACAAAGCTTCGTTAAATAAGCTTAATCAGATTTTTAATGAATCTGTATTATGGTTTTTTGATATGATACTGAAAAGAACTCTAGCATTAACTACTATATTGATTTCGCTTTTGCTTTTTAATTTTGTGTTTGCCCAGTCAGATGTAGAGCAGAAGTATAAGGAAGCTGTTTCCTCGGCCGATAAGTATTTCTCATCAGGCGATTATATTAATGCCAAGGCGTCATATCAATATGCTTCCAAAATTAAGCCCGATGAAAGTTATCCTAAGCAGAAACTGAAAGAAACAATGGATAAGCTTCATGAAAAAATGGCTGTTATGTCTGAGTACAATAAGGAGCTAACCGAGGCTGACAAACTCTTTCGGCTTAAGGAGTACGAGGAGGCAAAGGTGAAATATGAGGCTGCTTCCAAAATACTTCCCGACGAAAAATACCCGAAAGAAAAAGTAGATGAGATAGAGAAGATATTTAATGAAAAGGCCTTGAAGCAAGCTGAGTATAATGATGCCGTCAGCCGTGGAGATAGGGGAATGCAGTACAAAAAGTATGAAACAGCTATTAAGGAGTATGAGAAAGCTTTGCAGGTTTTTCCTAATGAGGAATATCCAAAAACACAAATTGAGGAAGCAAGGCAACTGGCAGATGAGTATAACAGTATCAAACTGCAATACGATGAGGCTCTCACTGCTGCTGACAGGCTCTTTAGTCTGAAATATTACGAAAAAGCAAAAGAAAGCTATGAGATAGCAGGAAGTGTTAAACCTAATGAGGATTATCCTGTTGAGCAGATAAATAAGATAGATAAATTACTTGTTAAGAAAAATGAGTACGACAAACTGGTGTCTGAGGCTGATGAGCTTTATATGGGAAAAGACCTGGCACTTGCAAAGACTAAATATCAGGAAGCATTGAAAATTTATCCGTCGGAATCCTATCCAAAGGATATGATAGACAAGATGAATGAAAAATTGAAAGAGCTGAGCAGTAAGGATGATTTATATAACAATGCTATTGCCGATGCAGACGCATTCTTTAATTCAGGTGATTATGCCAATGCAACTAAGGAGTATGAAAATGCGTTCTCAATAAAACCGGAGGAGCAGTATCCACAAACAAAAATTGATGAGATAAATGGCTTATTGGCAAAGTTAGGTGCAGATGAAAGTTCCTATAATGATGCAATTCAGAAAGGTGAACAGTTCCTTGGAAATATTGAATATGAGAAAGCTAAAGCTGAATTTGAAAAGGCATCAGCATTAAAACCTTCTGAGCAGTTGCCAAAGGATAGAATTGCAAGTATTGATAAACTGATTGTCGAGAGAAATGCAGTACAAGGTAGTTATGATAATGCAATTGCGTTGGCAGATAAAGCTCTGGCTGATAAGAATTTTGAGGTAGCTATTACTCAGTATCAAAATGCCCTGATAATTATTTCCGGAGATAAATATGCACAGAAACAGATTGAGGAGGCCGAAAAGCTAAAAGCTGACTTTGCTATGACGCAAAAGAACTACAATAAAGTGATTGCAGAAGCTGATAAGCTATTTGAGAAGAAAAGCTATGAGGGAGCAAAGACTAAATATAAAGAGGCAAAGGATATTGACCCTTCACAAACATACCCCGATGACAGGTTGCTGGTAATCAGTCAACTTTTTGCTGAGAAGCAGAGCGCAGAGGAGAATTATCAAATGACAATTACAATGGCTGATAATCTGTTTGATCAGAAAAAATATCCGGAAGCTCTGACAGAATATCAAAACGCTAATAAACTAAAGCCAGGAGAGGACTATCCATCAGACAAAATTGATGAGATTGGTAATATCATAACTGCTCAGAAAACAAAACAGGCAAATTATGAAAAAGCTCTTGCTGCTGGCGATAGCTTCTTTGAGGAGTCTGATTATGAGAAGGCTTTAGCGGAATATCATAAAGCTGCAGGACTAATCCCTGAGAATGAGTATCCGGCAACGAAAATTGTTGAGATCAATACAATTTTAAAAGAGCGTGCTGCAAAAGGTCAGCAGTATGCTACTATCATAACTGAGGCCGACCAGTTGTTTAAGGATAAATCTTACCAGGATGCTAAAACAAAATATCAATCAGCGCTGGATATTCAACCCAACGAGCCTAAGCCCACAGAAAGGATCACTGAAATAGATAATATTCTTAATAATCTGAAAGCTGTTCAGGAGTCATATAATAATGCAATTACAACTGCCGATAACTACTTTAATTCAGGACAATATGAAAGTGCTGAGCTGAAATACAAAGAGGCTCAGAAGATAATGCCTGATAATGAGTATTCTGCCTCAAAAATTGCTGAGATTGCATCAATTACAAATGCTGCCGATCAGTTGCAGTCAAATTATAAAAATACAATTGCCCTTGGTGATAAACTGTTTATGAAACAGGATTACGAGGGCGCTAAGGCGGAGTATGAAAAGGCTGCACAGTTAAAGCCCAACGAGGAGTATCCTAAATCGAAGATTCAGGAAGTTTCAGGTTTGCTTGCATCCATTATGGCGCAACAGAATTCGTATGAAAAGGCAATAGCTGCTGCCGACAAGCTTTTTAATGAAAAGCAATATATAGAGGCAAAGATAGAGTATCAAAAGGCGTTAAAGCTGAAACCTGACGCAAAATATCCGTCTGATAAGATCAAGGAGATAGATAAGATATTGCAAAGTCAGAAAATTGCGATGGGACAGTATAATGAACTGTTGCAGGAGGGGGATGCATTGTTCGCACAGGCTAAGTATGATAAGGCTATGGTTCAGTATCAGACTGCCAGCACAATCCGTCCGACAGAGCAATATCCAAAGGATAAGCTTTTTGAAATTGAGAAAAAACAGAAGGAGGAGATGGCCATAAATGAGCAATTCAATAAAGCGATGGCTGATGCTGATGAAAGCTACAAACAGAAGTATTATGACCAAGCTCTGTCAAGGTATCAGGATGCTGTTAAACTGAAGCCAGG
>JAOZOC010000044.1 GCA_029933495.1 Bacteroidales bacterium | reverse complement strand
CTAAAATCATTGTAATGTTTTTCATTAATGATAAATTTTAGTTTTTAAATGAAATAATTAATTTAGTTCAAATTTTTTTATAAAGGTACTAGCTGGTACAACAAAAAAGGTTGAAAAATGTTTACTCATTTTCAACTTTGAATCTGGTTATTCGGGATTTCATATCCCCATGATTATTTTTTGCCAAGAGAATTTAAGTGAAACAGCTGGATATTTCTTTAAGATTTACCTCACAATCAACGGAGTAGTAATGGTATTACTATGATGCAATGCCCGATCAACTATGTATGCTTTAAACATAATAGTATCGAAAGGTGAGGTTGGGTTATGAATAAAAAGTGTATCCTCAACCTCCCCGCTTATTGATTTGTTAGAACCAAACGGGGTAAGAATGGGAATTCGCCCGTTGAAATTAAGTGTGTCCACATCTCCTGTTGCAGGGTCGGTTTGGGTCAGAAAAACTTCAATAGTGTCACCATTCTGAATTTCAAAATATGTGATAAAAAGATTGTAATCATAAGGCGGAATAGTATCGTCCTGAAAAAGTCCAATATCGCCGTCACCGTCGGTAAATGAAAAAACCAGAACACCCCTCTCAGGGTAGCTCTGTCCGTAGTTGTAAATAGTTATGAAATTTTCAAATTTAATTTCAGGCTCAACAGGATATACATCCTTTTTCCTACAGGCATAAAACATACCTGCAATAGCAATTATAAGAATGATATTTTTTAAGAATATTTTCTTCATTTATCCCGTATTCAATAGATAAAAGACAAAATTAACAAAATTATTGTACGTACTTCTAAATTATTGTTTCCTTATCTTTGCAAAATTACACATTAAGAATGAATACAAAGGATATCGAAAGCAGGATTTTCACAATCACTTCCGAAAGGGAGTTTAATAATGTATCTCTTGAAATTTTTCATTATCAATATAATACTGTTGAAATTTACAAACAATTTGTTGATTCAATAATCGATGATATTCATTCTATAAAAAAATTTAACCACATTCCTTTTCTTCCCATTGAATTTTTTAAAACACACAAAGTGATGGCAAAAGGATTGAAAGAGGAGAAGATTTTTTTAAGCAGTGGCACAACCGGAACATCTCAAAGCCTGCATTTTATTGCTGATTTATCATTATATGAAAAAAGCTTTCTGAAGGGTTTTCAGCTTTTTTATGGAAATCCGGCAAAATATAGAATTCTGGCGTTGCTTCCCTCCTATCTGGAGCGTGAAGGATCATCGCTAGTTTTTATGGCTGGTAAGCTTATTGATTTGTCAGAAAATACTGACAGTGGCTTTTTTCTTAACAACTATGACGAACTTGCTGATTTGCTTACAATAAAAGGCTCCAATGATGTTTTCCTGCTGGGAGTAACTTATGCCCTGCTTGATCTGGCTGAAAAATATAATCTGAATCTTGAAAAAGCAGTTGTTATGGAAACAGGTGGAATGAAGGGACGTCGTAAGGAGATGGTGAGAGGAGAGTTGCACGAATTTCTGAAAAACAAATTAGGAGTAAGTAAAGTCCATTCAGAATACGGGATGACGGAACTGTTGTCGCAGGCCTATTCAAAGGGTGACGGCATATTTCGTACTCCTCCCTGGATGAAAATTCTGATACGCGATACAAATGATCCGTTGTCACTAATTAAAAATGGTAAAACAGGAGGAATAAATATCATAGACCTTGCGAATGTCCACTCCTGCTCTTTCATCGCAACACAAGATCTGGGCAAAAAATATGACGATGGCTCGTTTGAGGTTCTTGGCCGTTTCGACAGTAGCGATATTCGGGGGTGTAATTTGATGATCGTATAGACGCACGGCCGTGCGTCTCAACCTTCCAGGAGGCCGTGCGTCTCTATCCTACCGTATCAAATAATAGCCCAACTGCCTTTTTAAAAACCTCCGGACTGTCATTAGAAGGTGAATTAACAAGTTTTGATACGGGATATATTGTAAGCAGGTTTGAGTCAATGGGTTTTAAAAGTGAATTCAAGATATCCGGATTATCTTCTTCAATCCAAGCCCTCTCTTCTCCGGGTTCAAAAATGACAGGCATTCTTGTGTGAATATTTTTCATCAGGTCATTGGGTTCTGTTGTTATAATTGCAAAAGAATCAATGGTTTCTCCGGACTCATCTTTCCACGAATCCCAAATTCCCGCCATGGCAAAAG
Organism: Bacteroidales bacterium; assembly: GCA_029933495.1. Classification (GTDB taxonomy): domain Bacteria; phylum Bacteroidota; class Bacteroidia; order Bacteroidales; family JAADJA01; genus JAADJA01. Next base: position 9,976 of record JAOZOC010000044.1, on the reverse strand, counting down.
GAGAACCATCTTTCATAATAATCCTATATGGGATTTTCTCCTTTGAACTTATCTTTTTCCATTCATAAAACCCGTCGCTCAACACAAGACACCGCTTCCGCCTGAAAGAGTTTTTGAATGATGGCTTTTGATCAATAGTCTCTGCTTTTGCATTTATCAGTTTATTGCCGATTGATTTATCTTTAGCCCAAAAAGGAATTAATCCCCACCTATAAAAACTCAGCTCATCAGGATTTTGATTTGAAATGACAGCAAGTTTTTGTGTTGGGGCACAGTTATAACTTGGTTTATAGGTATTTGTATCCACCCTGATATGGAAATGCTCTTCTATCATTTCTGCAATAACCGCAAATGAAAATCTTCCGCACATAAGACAAAGGTAAGAAAAATTAAAAATATGTAATCTTCAAAAATGACTCTATTTAAAAATAATTTTAATTTTGGATAATTCTAAAATAAAATTTATTTAATTTTGGACTTTTCTAAAATAAAATATCAATGAAAATCAGAAAACTGTTCGCAAAATTACTCAATGAGAAAAACAATCATAAAGTATCAATAATTCTTGGTTCACGTCAAGTTGGAAAGACCACTATTTTAAAAGAGCTTCATAGTATTTTGACCAGGAAAGCAAAAGGGATTTATTTAGATTTGGACATCTTATCTAATTATGAAATTGTCTCAACTTATGAGATATTAATCAACACGATGAAATTATCAGGATACAAAATAGATCAGAAAAGCTTTTTCTATTTATTTCTTGACGAGTTTCAGAAATATCCCAGGTTTTCAATAGTATTAAAAAATGTTTACGACCATCATCATAATGTTAAGATATATGCAACAGGGTCATCTTCGGTCAAAATAAAAAATGAAGTGCAGGAGTCTTTAGCAGGAAGAAAAAATCTTCATTTTTTATATCCACTCGACTTTGAAGAGTTTATCATTTTCAAAGAAGATGTTGAAGCTCTGCGGCAGCTGGAAAACGTACAATCTCTTTCAGGGAATGAAATTAAAATTCCACGGCTGGAAGCTTTGTTTCAGGAATTTTTGATTTTCGGAGGTTATCCTGAAGTGGTTTTAACGGAAGGAAAAAAAAATAAAACAGATGTATTTAAGTCTATCTTTGATTTGTATGTTAAAAAAGACCTTGTTGAATACTTAAATGTAGATAAAATACTAAATGTAAAACGATTAATTGAGATTTTAGCAATAAATAACGGTCAAAAAATCAATTTTGCTGAGATTTCGGGTTTGTGCTTTTTAAAAGAATATGAATTGAGAAAATACATCGAAATTTTAAAAGAGACTTTTCTAATAAAAGAAGTACGACCATTTTTTACTAATAAAAACAAGGAATTAGTTAAGATACCAAAGATTTACTTTATTGATAACGGTGTCAGAAATTATTTTATGAATTACTTTGAGGCTCCGTCAATGCGAAACGATTCGGGTTTTCTTTTTGAAGGGTATGTTTTATCCGAACTTTTGAAAATCGGATGTGAGGATATTAAATTCTGGCAAGATAAAAATATGCGGGAAGTTGATTTTATTATTGATAAGATTCATAAACAGATCCCTATTGAGGTAAAATATAAACTAAAAATCAAACAGGATGACTTTAATGGATTAAAGGCGTTTAAAAGAAACTATACCAACATTGACGAAGCCTATTTAATAAATCCGAATTCGCAATTGACAAACGATTTGCAGATTTCACTTAAACTCCCCTACTCATTGGATTTATGTTAATTTTGCAGCCTGAATTTTAACAAGGAACATTTTGGGCAAATCCAACAACATAGAAATAATGTCCCCGGTGGGATCTTTTGGGTCTCTGATGGCTGCCATTCAGGGTGGGGCCGATTCGGTCTATTTTGGGATTGGCCATCTGAATATGCGTTCAAAGTCGAGCCAAAACTTTACCTTGAACGATCTGAGAAATATAACAAATATCTGCAGGGAACACAACATCAAGACTTATCTTACGCTAAATACAGTCATTTACGATAATGAACTGACTGAGATGCGTGTGCTGGTTGAAAAGGCAAAAGAGCAGGGAATCTCAGCCATTATTGCTACTGATATGTCGGTAATTCAGTATGCCAGGACAGTCGGGATGGAGGTACATATGTCAACGCAAACAAATGTCACCAATATTGAGGCTGTAAGGTTTTACTCTCAATTTGCCGATGTGATGGTTACAGCACGTGAGTTGAGCCTGCGACAGGTAGCAGCAATAACAAAAACCATTCAGGAACAACAGATAAAAGGCCCTTCCGGCAGACTTGTAGAGATAGAGGTCTTTGTACATGGTGCACTATGTATGGCCATTTCAGGGAAATGTTACCTAAGCCTTGACAACCTGGATTCATCTGCCAATCGTGGTGCCTGCCTGCAACAATGCCGCAGGCCATATAAAGTTATTGATGATTCGGGAATTGAGCTGGAAATAGACAATGAATACATAATGTCTCCCAAGGACCTGAAAACCGTTGACATTCTTGACAAAGTATTAAAAGCCGGAGTCAGGGTGCTGAAGATTGAGGGACGGGGCAGGGCTCCTGATTATGTAAAAACAGTAACTTCCGTTTACAGGAAGGCTGTTGATGCCTATTTTAATAATGATTTCACTCAGGAAAATATCGAAAAATGGAATATCGAGCTTGCAACGGTTTACAATCGGGGATTCTGGAACGGATATTATATGGGTAAGACGTTTGGTGAATGGACCGAAAAATATGGCTCACAGGCAACCAAAAGAAAGGTCTATGTGGGGAAAGTGACAAACTTTTATAAAAATATCGGAGTTGCCGAAATAAAAATGGAGACTCAGGATTTATCTGTTGGAGAAGAGTTCAGAATAATTGGAGACACTACGGGTGTCTATGAAGACTTGGTTCCTGAAATAAGGGTAGATAACAAAAAGGTGGAAAAGACCGCCAAAGGTGACATTTGCTCCATTCCGGTAGAAAATCTTATTCGCAGGGGTGATAAGGTTTATAAAGTAGTTGAGGTTATTGAGGAAGAATAAGAATAATTTTGACTGTAAATCTTGCTATGCCTGCAACATATTAAAAACTAAAAATTTGAATGAATCTATGCAGTATTTCAATCATCATACACATACAATTTTTTGCGATGGTAGTGCCAACCCGGAAGAGTATGTCAAGAAGGCGCTGGAGCTCAACTTCCATACTCTCGGATTCTCAGGCCATGCACCTGTCCCCTTTGAAAATAAGTTTTCAATAAAGGATGAAAAGCTGGTAGAATATTCTGATACTGTCAGAAGGTTAAAAGACAAATATTCAAAACAAATAAATATATTTCTATCTCTTGAAATTGACTACATCCCGGGTATTACACATTCGTTTAATTATTTTATTGACAGAGCCTTGCTGGATTACACTATCGGGGGTGTACATCTTGTAAAAAACAGAGATATAGATAAACTTTGGTTTATCGACGGTTCAGACTCTTCGGTTTACGACAATGGATTAAAAACATTGTTTGACGGAAATATCCGTAAGGCTGTCGAAACATACTGGTGGCAAATAACAGAGATGGTGGCAACCCAAAAACCAGGAATAATTGCTCATATTGACAAAATTGGAATGCATAACAAAGACCGCTACTTCTCAGAAGAAGAGAGCTGGTATAAAGATATTGTATGGACAGTTCTTAAAATGGTTAAAGAAACCGGAAGCATTATTGAGGTGAATACCCGCGGCTTATATAAAGGACGTTCCGATAAAACATTCCCATCGCCTTTACTACTTGAGCAGATACACCATTTGCAAATACCAATCACCCTTAGCTCAGATGCTCACAAGCCTGAAGAACTTGATGGATACTTCGATGATACTCTTGAGATGCTGAAGGATATCGGGTTTCGGGAGTTGCTGTATTTCAGGAAAGACGGGTGGAAGAAGCAAAGTATCAGGGATTGATATTTTTTATAAAAAGTTGCATTGCTCTTTACATCCTGAAATACTCTTTGAAATACTACCCTTCATACTCCATAAGATAGTGCTCGATGTTTGCTTCAAGAAAAATATCACCTTTTTTAACGAATCCGAAGCGAGCATAATAATTCACTGCTGTAACCTGTGAGTTCAGGTATATCGGCATATTAAGCGGAATTATATCTTTCATAATTTGTTTAAGGAGTTCCGAGCCAATTCCTTTACCACGCCACTCTTTCAGCATTGCAAATCGTCCCGGTTTGATTCCCTTTTCAGTTATTTGCCACCTTGCAGTTGCCACTGGCTTTCCATCGTAATATAACAGGTAATGCGTACAAGTATCTTCAAATTCATCATACTCCTCTTCAGGCTCAACATTCTGCTCTTCAACAAATACTTTTCTGCGAATGGCAAAAGCTATTTCTGCCTTTTCCTTATTCTCTGTTTTAAATTTCTCAATACTGACAATTCTCATTATTCTACCGTGTTTACAAAACAGCACAAAACTAATAATAATGCTGTGTGATTTATTCATTTTTATAATAAAATTGTTACTTTCGCCATCAGAGTAATATTATGAGCAAGCAGGAAGAAAAATTTTACAGACGCCGGTTGGCAAGCTCTTACATCACAACGATAGTAAGTGTTTCGCTGGTTTTGTTTATGCTTGGCCTCCTGGGCCTCATCATCCTTCATGCAAAGAAGTTATCGGATTATGTGAAGGAAAATATAGGTTTTTCGGTGATAATGAAGGATAATGCAAAAGAGGCAAGTATTATCAGGTTACAAAAAACTCTTGATGCAGCGCCATATATCAAATCGACTGAATACATAACCAAAGAACAGGCAGCCAAAGAGTTCACTCTGGAACTTGGTGAGGATTTTACACAATTTCTAGGTTTTAACCCATTATTACCTACTATTGATGTCAGGTTTAATGCTGCTTATGCTAACAATGACAGCCTGATAATCATAAAGGAAAAAATTATTGCCAACTCCAATGTTAAAGAGGTTTTTTATCAGGAATCGCTGGTTGATATTGTAAATAAAAACGTTAAGAAAATTGGGATTATAATATTGGGATTCAGCATTTTACTTTTGATTATTGCCATAGCTTTAATCAATAACACTATCCGGCTTTCGGTTTACTCAAAACGTTTTATAATAAGAAGCATGCAGCTTATCGGGGCGACTCATGGTTTTATTCGCAGGCCTTTTATCTGGAAAGGAATTTTACAGGGAATAATTGGCGCTCTGCTGGCCATTATTTTATTAACGGTTGTAATTTACTTTTCACAGAGAGAGTTTCCCGAGCTTATTAACCTTCAGGATATCAATATGTTTTTGTCATTATTTGGTATAGTAATTCTGTTAGGAATAGTTCTTACCTGGCTTTCAAATTATTTTGCCGTAAGGAAATACATAAGGTTAAAAGCCGATTATCTCTATTTTTAAGCCAATTTAGAGTAAAGAACCAGCATTATTAAATGAAGGTTTCTAAAATAGAAGCGAATTGCTTTTATGAAAATTGCAGGTTTATACGTTATAGTATAAAAAAATAATAGTAGATTTGCGGCCTGTAATTATTTAATTCATTTTCAATGAAAAAGAAAGAGGTGAGAAAACCGGTAATGGGCAGCGAAAATACTGCAACTTCAAAATATTCAGGATTTGCCTTTGGGAAGGAAAATTATAAATTGTTATTTATCGGCCTTGCCTTTATTGTTGTTGGCTTTTTACTGATGATTGGTGGTGGCTCTGACGATCCAAATGTTTTTAGTGATAAAATCTTTGATTTCAGACGACTTACTCTTGCACCAGTCCTTGTACTTACCGGATATATCATTGAAATTTTTGCAATAATGAAAAAGCCAAAAGACTAAACCGGTTGACAGTTTTGTTATAGTTTTGTAAGAACCTATGGGCAAATATCCTAAAAACACGCTCCAAACTTTTTTTAAATTACAGATTTAACGTTTTTAATTTTTGAGTATTAGTTTATTTTATGACCTGGATACAATCCATAATAATAGCAATAGTTGAAGGAATAACAGAATTTCTGCCTGTATCGTCAACCGGACATATGATTCTGACCGAGGGTATTCTCGGGATGAAAAGTAATGATTTTATTCAGGCTTTCATAATAAATATTCAGTTTGGTGCTATACTTTCCGTTGTTGTCCTTTACTGGAAGCGGTTTTTTCAATCCTGGGATTTCTATTTAAAACTTTTTATTGCCTTTTTGCCTGCAGCATTCATTGGTTTCTTTTTTATTGGTTTTATTGATAGTCTGCTTGAGAATGTTTACGTTGTTGCCGTTATGCTAATACTTGGCGGTGTAGTTATGCTATTTATTGACGAATGGTTCAATAACCCTTCTGAAGATCAGGAGATAAGCTATCTGACTGCTCTGAAAATCGGATTTTTTCAGACAATTGCGATGATCCCCGGTGTTTCTCGTTCGGCAGCTACTATAATTGGTGGGATGAGCCAGAGGCTAAGCAGAAAAACTGCAGCAGAATTTTCATTTTTCCTTGCTGTACCGACAATGTTTGCGGCCTCAGGATATAAACTTATGCAGAATTATGATGCCATAAACAGAGATAATATCTCAATGCTTATTGTGGGAAATGTTGTTGCATTTATTGTGGCACTAATTGCTATCAAATCATTTATTACTTACCTCACAAAGCATGGCTTCAAAATTTTTGGATATTACAGAATAATTGTCGGTGTTCTGATTCTTGTTTTTCTTGCGTTAGGGTATGATTTAACAATTAACTAATGATATTTGACTTTCAGGCAGGTGAAGTTCTTCTTTTCAATAAGCCCATCGGGTGGACATCTTTCGATGTTGTAAATAAAGTTCGTTATCTTATCAGAAACCATCTGGGAATAAAAAAGATCAAAGTCGGACACGCTGGTACACTTGACCCACTAGCAACAGGTTTGCTGATTCTGTGTACAGGAAAATTCACAAAACGAATTCAGGAATTTCAGGATCAGGACAAGGAATATACGGGAACCTTCTTCCTGGGAGCAACAACACCTTCCTTCGACAAAGAGACAGAGATCGACAAAACTTATAATATCTCACATATTACAGACGATAAAATTCTGAATACAGCAAAACATCTTACAGGAGATATTGAACAAATCCCACCTGTATTCTCTGCTATCAGGATAAAAGGGAAAAGAGCATACGATTATGCACGCAAAAACAAAGATGTAAAACTTAATCCAAGAAAAGTAAGCATCAATGAGTTTGAGATAACCGGGATTGACCTGCCAAAAATATATTTCCGTGTCAGCTGTAGCAAAGGGACATATATCAGGTCACTTGCCAGAGATTTTGGTGAAGCTCTCAATGTCGGTGCTTACCTCACATCTTTATGCAGAACCAAATCAGGCAGTATCGATATATCAAAAACGATGACAATTGAGATGTTTCAGCAGTTACTTCAAACATCTAAACAATCTGATAATCAAAACATTAATGTTTAATTTATTATTTTTTTGACTTTTCACGAAAATAGTTGTATCTTTGCACCCCTTTTTTTGAGGCAAAAAATATTTTATTCAATTGAAATTTAGCTATGAAATTATCTCAGTTCAATTACTACTTACCTGAAGAACTAATTGCAGAATTCCCACCTGAAAATCGCGATGAATCAAGATTAATGGTTTTACATCGGGACACAAAAACAATAGAGCATAAAACCTTTAAAGATATCCTGGATTATTTTGGTGAAGGTGATGTTTTTATCCTGAACAATACAAAAGTCTTTCCTGCTCGTCTCCATGGCGAAAAGGAAAAAACAGGAGCTAAAATAGAAGTTTTCCTTTTACGTGAACTAAATCCTGAAAGCAGGCTGTGGGATGTTATGGTTGACCCGGCCCGAAAAATCAGAATAGGTAATAAACTCTATTTTGGTGAAGAGGGAGAGCTGGTAGCTGAAGTCATTGATAACACAACCTCTCGTGGCAGGACTCTCCGGTTTTTATTTGATGGTCCTTATGAGGATTTTAAAAAACTTATTACCAAACTGGGAGAGACTCCTTTACCAAGGGTTATTAAAAGGGATATTGTTCCTGAGGATGAAGAACGTTATCAAACAATCTATGCCAAATATGAAGGTGCTGTCGCTGCCCCTACTGCCGGATTTCATTTCAGCAGAGAGCTTATGAAAAGACTTGAGCTTGTTGGAGTTGAATTTGCAGAACTCACCTTACATGCAGGCCTCGGAAATTTCAGAGATATTGAGGTTGAAGACCTCACAAAGCACAAGATGGATTCAGAAGAGATGATTATAACACTGGAAGAGGCCGAGAAAATTAATAAAGCCAAAGCCCAAAAAAGAAAGGTCTGTGGAATAGGGACTACTACAATTAAAGCGACAGAGACTGCAGTAACAATTACAGGCAAAGTAAAACCTTACAGTGGCTGGACCAATAAATTTATCTTTCCTGAATATGATTTTATGGTGGCTGATTCATTAATTACAAACTTCCATCTTCCAAAATCATCAGTAATGATGTTGGTTGCTGCTTTCGCTGATTATGATTTTCTTATGAGAGCCTACAAGGAAGCTATTGATAAGAAGTACAAATTCTTCACTTATGGTGATGCGATGCTGATATTGTAGTGGGTAAAGTCGGCAGTCAATCAGCAGTTGGCAGTATCTAAACTAAATTGAGATCCGAATTGAAAAAGCAGGTTATAATTGTTGCCGGAGGTAAGGGACAGCGGATGAAGGCAGACTTTCCCAAACAATTCCTTGTGGTTTCAGGCAAACCTGTGCTGATGCATACCATTGAAAAATTTTATACTTTCTCAGAGGAGATTGGAGTGGTGGTCGTACTACCCGGACCATATATTAAATTCTGGCAATCACTATGTAAAAAGTACAATTTTAAAATCCCTCATAAGGTTGTAAAAGGAGGTAAAACACGCTTTAATTCAGTTAAAAACGGTCTTAAGCTAATTGGCAATGATTGCATAGTGGCTGTTCATGACGGAGTAAGGCCATTAGTAAGCAACGATACTTTGGAAAGGGCGTTCTCCGGTGCGGAGAAAAATGGAAATGCAATACCTGTAATACCTGTCAATGATTCGCTCAGGAAGATAAAGCATGATAATAAGAGTAAGCCTGTTAAAAGGGAAAAGTACTTTCTTGTGCAGACACCTCAATGTTTCAGGTCAGATATACTTTTAAAAGCATACGAACAAGAATATAATGAGCATTTTACTGATGATGCTTCGGTAGTGGAAGCCTCTGGAGAGAAAATTCATACTGTGGAAGGGAATGAGGAAAATATCAAGCTTACCAGGCCTTTTGATCTGAAGATTGCCGGGGTGTTGTTGGGGTAATACCGGTGATTTACAGCCTGCCAAGCGTGGATTTACGATTTACGAAGACGAAATACGATTTACGATTTGAGATAAAAGAGGATATCGAGGACTAAAAGCCAAGGTTAAATCCTGCTGAAACAGTATTGTGAATACCTCTGAAATATTCCGGAGTGTATTTATTCACCTGCTCTTCATCACCAGATATATCACTGTAGATATACTCAATATAAAGATACGAGTTACTGATAAACTCCCATCTGGCTCCTATTGAAAGTTCATTCTTCTGCCAGGTTATGTTTTGCATATAGGGTGTTTTTGTTGGGTCGGAATCTACATAATCAAAATCATCTCCATGTTGTGCAAGCGTATAGGCAGCACGCAAATGTAGTCCTCTAATTGGTTTATATTCAGCAGCTACGTAAAATTCCTGTGAGTTATCTCGCAGATAATGTCCGAAATTAAAATAGTTTGATGCGAATGTTAGTGTCGGGACATAATGCTGGTATGTGATGGGCATTGTCATAGTATATTCAAATGTGACCGAAAGGTCTTTCAGAAGCAGGTCGCTCTCTTTGGCACCCAGTTTCATACTCCAGAAGTTATGCTCGTCGCTGTGGTATATCCTCGACTTTTTAAACTCATCAATAAAAAATGTTCC
>JAOZOC010000491.1 GCA_029933495.1 Bacteroidales bacterium | reverse complement strand
ACCTTGCAGGTCTGAATGGAAGTAAAATAACAAATAAGACCTGCAAGGTTCATCTCACGCACAAGGCTGGCTGCGCAAACCTTACAGGTCGGGAGAACTTAAAAACTATTTGCAATGGCTGAAAAGAAAATTTTACTAGAACCCGGTAGTTTCTATCATATTTTCAACCATAGTAACGGAAAAGACAATTTGTTTGAAAATAGCGAGAATTATAGATATTTCCTATCAAAATATTTTTATTTCGTTGGTTCCATTGTTAGTACATATTCCTATTGCCTTATGCCAAACCATTTTCATATTTTGGTTTTAATTAAGGATGAGCACGAAATAATAAAATCATATTATAATAAAAATCCAGGGAAAAAGAATATAAATGGCAATGAATTTTTAATGTGGATTGTTAAGCAGTTTGGTAATTTATTTAACGGATATACAAAAGCATTTAATAAAATTAACAACAGGAAGGGGTCGTTATTTAATGATTCTTTTAAAAGAAAAAAGGTGGTTGAAAAGGATTATTTAATTAAGCTTATTCATTATATACATTATAATCCTGTTCATCATAACTTTGTTAAAATATTGAAGATTGGGATTATTCAAGTTATAAATCAATCGTTAATAACGATGATAGCAGAATAAGCAGAAACAAGGTAATTGAATTATTCGACAATCTTGATAATTTTATTTTTTATCATCAGCGAAAACCTGATGATTTATATTTTTTATAACAACAAAACGACCTGCAAGGTTCATCTCACGCGCATGGCTGGCTGCGTAAACCTTACAGGTCGGGAGTAGAAATAAAATGGCTCAACAGGCAATCATAACAGTTGAAAATCTGGTAAAGAAGTTTGGAAACTTTACTGCCAATGACAACCTTACTTTTGAGGTTTTTAAAGGTGAAATATTCGGATTTCTGGGAGCCAACGGTGCAGGAAAAACTACTGCATTGCGTATTCTTTGCGGACTGTCATCCCCAACTTCCGGTAAGGTTGAAGTAGCAGGATTTGATGTTTACAGGCAAACTGAAAAAATAAAAATGAATATTGGGTATATGAGCCAGAAGTTCTCTCTTTATGAAGATTTGACAGTGAGGGAGAATATAAGATTCTATGCGGGTATTTACGGATTGTCACGAAAGGTTATCAGAGAGCGGACAGATGAATTGCTTAAGAAGCTGAATATTGAAGAACTGGGAGATAAACTGATATCTTCATTACCACTTGGCTGGAGGCAGAAACTCTCTTTCTCAATAGCTATTTTTCTCAGGCCGCAGATTGTTTTTCTTGATGAACCTACCGGTGGCGTTGATCCCATCACAAGAAGACAATTCTGGGAAATGATTTATGATACTGCAAATAGTGGGATTACGGTTTTTGTTACAACACATTATATGGATGAAGCAGAGTATTGCGATAGGGTCACTATTATGGTTGACGGAAGAATTGAAGCTCTTGATTCACCGGCTGCTCTAAAAAAGATTTATAATGCTAAAAATATGAATGATGTGTTTTTGAAACTGGCACGTAAGAGTGGGTGAAAGAGGGGATGATGGGACGAAGGGACGAAGGGACGAAGGGACGAGGGGATGAGGGGATGAAGAGGTGAGAAGTAAAGAGTTATGAGTTAATGGGTTCTGAGTTTAATGAAATAAGATGAAAAAATTCATTGGATTTGTAATAAAGGAGTTTAATCATATCTTCAGGGATTTTCAAACCATGCTGATATTGTTTGGAATACCTGTTGCCCAGTTGCTTATATTCGGATATGTGGTCACGAATGAATTAAAAGACATTAAAATAGCCATTCTTGATCAGTCAAAAGATGATGCCACTCTTGAAATATCAAACAAAATAATAGCTTCGGGATATTTCATCCTCGACCAGAATCTAAAATCGGACAAAGACATTGATAAAATATTCAGGCAGGGAAATGTCAGGTTGATTGTGATTTTCGAGCCGGATTTTGCAAAAAAACTTGAACGGGAACACACTGCAGAAGTTCAGCTTATAGCAGATGCTTCTGACGCGAATACTGCAAATCTCATTGTAAATTATACATCGGGGATAATTTACAACTATATCAACAGTATCAACGTAACAAACGAATTGCCTTTGAAAATAATACCGGAAGTCAGGATGGTTTATAACGAAGGAATGAAAGGTGTTTATATGTTTGTTCCGGGAACAATGGCAATGATCCTTATGCTTATTTCCGCTTTGATGACTTCGGTTTCTATTGTCAGGGAGAAAGAGATGGGAACTATGGAAGTACTCCTTGTTTCTCCTTTAAAACCCGGCCAGATAATACTGGGCAAAGTTATTCCATACGTGGCTCTTGCTTTTATTGATGCTATAGTAATTATTGCCCTTGGATATTGGGTTTTCGGCATGCCCATCAGAGGTAGTTTACTGTTGCTGATAGCCGAAAGTTTTCTGTATATCAGTATGGCTTTGTCGCTTGGACTTTTTATCTCCACAGTGACAAATAATCAGCTGGCAGCTATGTTTATCTCCTTTTTTGCATTGATGTTGCCGACATTGCTACTTTCGGGTTTTATATTCCCGATCGAAAATATGCCACTTATCCTTCAGTGGCTGAGCGCATTATTACCGCCCAGATGGTTCATAGTGATAATCAAGAATATAATGCTAAAAGGAGTTGGGTTTGAATATGTCTGGAAAGAGACACTCATTATTGCTTTAACAATGATTGGATTTATTGCGCTGAGTATTAAAAAGTTCAAAATACGATTGGAATAATGCGGACTATACTTTACATAATACAGAAAGAGTTTATTCAGATATTCCGCAACAAGATGATGTTGCCGTTCATATTTGTGTATCCGCTCGTGCAGTTGATAATTCTAGTAAATGCAGCTACTCTTGAGATGAAGGAGATTGATATGGTGGTAGTTGATATGGACTTTTCATCTTTGTCGCGCGAGCTGACAGGAAAATTCAAAGGATCACCATTTTTCGTGATTGAAAGCCACACAACCTCAATAAAGGAAGCTGAGGCCAAACTGAAAAGTGGTGAAGCCGATATCATTCTTCATATCCCGCAAAATTTTGAGAAAGATTTGTTCTCAACAGGAGAAGCCGGGATTCAACTTCTTGCAGATGCAATCAATGCAACTGCAGCAGGTATAACAAATGCATATTGCTCATACATAATTGCCGATTTTAACAAAA
>JAOZOC010000490.1 GCA_029933495.1 Bacteroidales bacterium | reverse complement strand
AAAAATACCAGAATGTACGTAGTCGAAACCCTATTGGTTTTAAATATATTTTCCACTAAGCTTTTTCCTTGCATCCTCAAGAGCTGTGTCTGTCCCAAAGATATGCACAACATCACCAAGGCGTAAATAGGTCTCCCCATGAGGTATATAAGATTCATTACCTCGTTTAACCATCATCAGGATAGCATTACTGTGGAATGGTATCTCCTTAACCTGCAAACCGTCAATTGCTTTGCTTCTAATGTGAATCTCCTCAACGCTGAAATTTTCAAATGATTCAACAAGAGTGTGATATGTGGTTGGTCTGATTATTAGATTTTCGATAGTTGTTGCTATTACTTTCACAGCATCAACGGTTTCCACTTCAAGCTTTTTCATAGCACGGTCAAGTGAGAGGTGCCCGGCTCTCGAAATAATGCGCTCGTGTCCAATCTCTTTTCTGAGTAATTCGCAAATCTTTATATTTCTTTCATCTGATGCAGTATCAACAACAACATAATTTTCAGGTTTAAGTTTGATCTTTGAATAAATATCCAGATTAAGACCGTCGCCTCTTATTACGTTTAATCCTTTCGCTCTGATATCCTTGCACCTTGATTCATTCATTTCAATAATAATGGCAGCTTTTCCATGAATATGAAGACGTCGCGCCAGCAAAACACTAGTACTGCTTCCTCCGATAATAACTGTCTTTTCGCCTTCCAGAATATCAGGAGGATTTAACTGATTATAGATAAGTGGAGATAAGAAGCAGGTTACCACAGCCATAAGAACGAAGCTGGCATTTAATCCAGGCGAAATTACCCCAAGATCAAGGCCAATAGCAGCAGCAGCAATAATAAGACTCAGCCTTGAAGACATAAGAAATCCGCCAGAAATAGCTTTTCTTATCCCGAATAATCTGGCCCACAAAAATGAGGGGATTATTTTTACCGTAAAAAGAGTTATTAAAAGGAAGATTAGAAAAAATATCAACGACTGATCAAATTCTTTGAATGCATCAGGCTCAAACTTTGCCCCAACCATTATAAAAAAAATAGGGATAAAAAAGCCAAAACCCATTCCATCAAGCTTTATCATTAACAGCGACCTCTCTTTATGAAGAAAGTTTGAGAGCAGTAATCCGCTTAGGAAGGCACCGAGAAGAATAACCTCTTCTCCAATATACTGCGATAGTACAACGAAAATTAAAATTAACAGCATTGTGCCCCTGACACTTATTTGAGATGCAGCATGCGATAACTGGAAACTTAATTTTTTGAACAGAGGAAATTTGAAAAGTTGCTTACCGATTTCATAAAAGATATAGAAGGCAACAAATAGAGCAACAATCAATAATATTTTTAATTTAAAACCATGTTTCAGAATGAATGCGGTAAATGTAAATAGAATGATACTTAAAATATCTGCTATTGCGGCAGCAATGATCATCATTTGTCCGAATCTGCTTGAAATTTCACCTCTGTTTTTCAGAACCGGCAGTATTATCCCAACCGATGTAGTAACCATTATCAGCGCGAAATACCAATGACTGTTTATGGTTGTAAATGATGATAATGACAATGCCCCTAGATAAGAAAGCAAGAGAGTAATCAAAAAAGAGGTCAGACCAACAAGCAGAGGGTTTTTTAGAAATCTTGAGACTGTTAACTTTTTGCGTGGAAAAGATGCGATTATCTGGTCAACGTCAATCTCAAGACCACTTAGAAACATTAGGAAAATAAACCCTGATAATGCCAAAAACTCCAGAATATGATAACTATCCTGATCGGGTGAGCCGAGAAAATACATACCTACAAAGTATCCAAGAATTATTTCGACAATGACTGCCGGTATCTTTTTAAGTTTGAAGATGTTTAGCAACATTGGCACCATCCAGGCAACAGAAGCAACAACAAACAACGGCAGAAAATCAAAATCAAAGGAGATACTTAATAATATGGTTTTCATAAATTTTTTATGTGTTATTCTTTATTTTGCAGATTACTCATATTTCAACAGGAATTTTGGATTAATTGCTTTGAATGATATACGTCCGCTGCTATCCTCTATCTCTTTCAGTGGCCTTAAAACTATACCTTCCCTCTGAATATCATTCAGCACTGATTTGCCAACAGATAACCTGACCAGTTCTTCAATATTACCGGATAATTCATAGTTTGTTTCGAGAACAGGCACTGTTTTCAGATTAAGATTATTAAAGAAAAATACGAACTCCTCAAAATCAAGAAACCTGTGCTCATCTATATCATACACATTGAAAAAATAGATATCCTGGCCTCTAAGGTTGTACTTGTTGCTCTGGACACTTTCTCCAATTATTTCTCCCTGTATTGCATAGTTCTTATTTAAACTTTTCAGCTTCTCCTCAATCTTTTGCTCTCTTGCAAGTTTCCACAATGTATTTTCTTCTGTCTCAATTAATTCAAGATTTCTTGAGCAAACTCCAAACTGGTCTTCATACAAGTAATAGGTGGCCGAGCTACCGTCAAGCTTTTCAGTATAGAAAAATGTTTCACCTTTATATTTATCAAGGATATCCTGTAATACCTGAACCCTTGCTTCATCTGTTTTGGGGATAAAAGAAGGGAACTTGCCTTTAGCAATACCTTCAAGGCTTGCCGGAATGGGAGGCTCGTATTTAGTGATTCCAAGAAGAGCAGTTACATCCTTACCTTCCTCAATTTTAACACCTGGCGGAAGAATGGAAAGCGGGAAGCAAATACCCTGTGATATTTGTCCTCTTAACTTTATGGTTCTGATTCGCATTTTGCGTGGCTTCAAAAATTCAAACTCCGGTTTTTCGGGTAAAATACTGTCTATTTCACAATAGACGCACAAATCACCAATATTAAACTCATCTTTTTTAACAACAAGTTGCCAACCCAATACTGTTGCTTTTACAATACTGTCAGCACCTTCAATAGATTCCAATTTGCTGATTTTCTGTATGCTAGCCAGTTTTCTCATTTCTGTTTTTAAATGATATTCATTCTTGTCAAAGATACAAAAAATAGCTGACTTCTCATCGGTTGAAAAAAAACAGGAATATTTTAATCATATTTCTATAAATTAGCGGACGATTTTTATAGTTATCTATTGTCAGTTAATATTACATATTATTTATTTTTAAAAATTGAATAAATTTAACACAGGTATGATTAGAAAAAATATTTTGCTGGTCTTTTTAGTGATATCTATCA
>JAOZOC010000489.1 GCA_029933495.1 Bacteroidales bacterium | reverse complement strand
AAAATGTTAACCCCGGTTTTGTAAGATAATTTTTATATTTTTACAACGAAATTTGTAATGGGAAAAGCCATTTGCAAACTACAAACAAAAATATCTGCATTAAACATATATAGCAAATGAAAAACACACCAGTAGATTATGAAGTTGTCAGCCGAAAAATCAGGGAAAGCGGATTAAAAAGTGTTGGCAAAGCTACTATCAGGGAGATTAAAAAACTTGTGGATTTAATTGAAGCCGAAACAGGAGACAAATTTATCAGGATGGAGATGGGTGTTCCCGGTCTACCTCCTACTCAAATTGGAGTAGAAGCTGAAATTGAAGCTCTGAAAAAAGGAGTTGCAGCAATATATCCGGATATATATGGCATTCCGCAACTTAAACCCGAAATAGCAAGATTTGTAAAACTATTTCTTGATATTGACGTCAATACTGAGGGCTGCCTTCCCACGGTGGGATCAATGCAGGGAGGCTTCGCAGCATTTATGACAATAAACAGAATGAATGCCAATCGTGAAGGAACATTGTTTCTTGATCCCGGATTTCCTGTTCACAAAATGCAGATCAAGATTCTTGGTCAGGATTATATGTCGTTCGATGTTTATAATTACAGGGGAGATAAATTAAGAGAAAAGCTGGAGTCGTTTCTGAAAACCGAAAAAGTTTCTTCCATTCTATACTCCAATCCCAACAATCCTTCCTGGATTTGCTTTACGAAAACAGAATTACAAATAATTGGTGAGCTTGCAACCAAGTATAATGTTGTTGTGATAGAAGACCTTGCATATTTCGGAATGGATTTCAGAAAAGACTATTCTATTCCCGGACAACCTCCATATCAGCCTACTGTTGCAAAATATACCGATAACTGGGTTCTGCTAATATCAAGTTCAAAAGTATTCAGCTATGCTGGTCAGCGTATCGGGATGATGGTTATTTCAGACAAAATATTTAATACCAAAGCACCGGATTTATTACGATATTACTCCTCGCCGTATGTTGGCTACGCATTAGTTTTCGGTTCTATTTATGCTTTAAGTTCAGGCACTTCACATTCTGCCCAATATGCGCTAACAGCAATGTTAAAGGCTGTGAACGACGGTACAATAAATCTAACACAACCCGTAAAAGAGTATGGAAAGAAAGCCCGCATAATGAAAAAAATGTTCACTGATAACGGCTTCAGTATTGTTTATGATAAAGATGAGGATGATCTCATTGCAGACGGATTCTATTTCACATTTTCCTATCCCGGGTTTACAGGTGAGGAGTTATTGAATGAAATGGTTTATTACGGAATTAGTGCAATTTCTCTTGCTATAACAGGAAGTGAAAGGCTTGAAGGGATACGGGCTTGTGTATCACTTGTTACGAGAGAGCAGTTTTCCGATCTTGAATACAGATTGAAGAAGTTTCATGAGGATCATCCTTTGTAGGTGAATGTGTGATTTTCAGTCGGCAGTCGGCAGTCTTCAGTTGGCACTGGGTAAAATCTGTCAGGTGGAAGAAGGCCAGTGCGCAGGAGTCCTGAAAGGTTGAATTCAATGTCAGGGATATTGTTTGAGGTTATAAAGCCGGTATGGGATAAAGTTTAAGGTTAGGGATGCTCTTTCTTCAATCGTAAGTCGTAAATCGATTTCGTAATTCGTAAATCCTTTTTACCTCTTTTGCTTTTCCGACCTTTCGGGAGCTCCGCCCGCAGGCCGGCGTCCACCCGAAATGACTCCTGCCGGCAAAACCTTTCAGGGCTCAAAGTATCATAAGCCTTTCTGTAAAAATTTCTTCACCCTTTTCCGACAAAATTTCAGCTGTGTAATATCCTGCCGGTAGCCCTTTGGTCTTTATTTTCATTCTCCCGGTATCCATTTCCCTTTTAATAACTGTATTACCTTTCATATCAAACAATCTTACAACAAAATGACAATTGTTGCATTTACTTTTAACAATTATATATCCGTTGGAAGGATTTGGAAAAACATTAATATAGCTCGCTGCGCTTTTGTCAATTTCTTCTGTACCCGTTATTTGATTGCAGTCAATCACACTAAAATTCAACGTACCGTAATTGTCAAGTGTACCACGCCAGCACTGTCCGTCGGGTGATTTCATAATTATTCCCCGGTCAATATCTTCAATAAAAATGTCCCCGTCGGCAATTTGAAGTTTTGCCTGTGGGATGTCGGTACCAATTCCCACATTGGCATCCCAAAAAACAAATTCGGAAGCTGTGTGGAAGTTCAAATCCAGACTGTCTTTTGCTTCTATTATGTTTCCGGTTGTGCCTAATTCTATCCTTGCAAAATTGTCCGGACCACCCGGTTCAAGAAGTAAATCAGCATCTTCGGGAGTGTATTCGTTAGCGTCGCCTTTGATGTGAAGCTTTGCCTGCGGGTCGGTTACGTTGCCGATGCCTATTTTGCCTGTTCCTTCCAACCCATAGGACTGGCTTACGAAGAACGTGGGTTTGGTGGAATTCATCCCTATCATCAACGAATTGGGAATGTCATTAACCAAACAATATGACGAAGTGATTCCTTTACCAATAACATAGGAATCAGTTCCGTTTGCAGTTAAATATTTTCCGAACGTAAATGAAGCTACCCCATTGCTTGTAATGGAATGTCCCAGAGCAACAGCATTGTTTGAAAGCGCTTTGGCAGTATTCCCAAAAGCAAAGGTGCGGAGGCCGTTTGTTTCGGAGTTTACTCCTCCTGCAAAAGAATGATTGCCATTAACATCATTGTTTTCACCTATTGCACTTGCATAAGTGCCGCTGATTGTATTGTTGTTGTAATTTACCTGTGCATTTGTAATAAATGCAAACATTACTGCTGCTATTATTATTACTATTTGTTTCATTTTATTATTTTTTATTGATTAATATTTTGTTTAATAATTTTTAAAAATTAATCTGAATAATTGCCGGAACCAGTAAAACCGAAAAAATATTCGTTTTGTTTTCCGAGTTATAAGTTATATGCGTGTCACCAACCATAAGTCCCGTGCCTATTTTTAAATGTTCAAAACCATAGAAAATATTTGAAAAAAGCCCCAAAGAACCGTGAACCTTTGAGTTTTCAATTCCTCTAAGGTAGCCGAACCCTAAGTAAACTCCCGTATTCAGATACAGTGTTTTTAAAAAGTATTTCCTGTAAAAAAAATTTATTTGAACTATTTCAAAACTTGAATTTATTACCGGTTTCAGTTTTACGGTGG
>JAOZOC010000488.1 GCA_029933495.1 Bacteroidales bacterium | reverse complement strand
GGAAAAAGTATAAACTGAAAATAATAGCAGTTGGAAAAATTGAGGAGGTGTTTGGTAAACTTTTCGGATAGCAACCATTTCAAAAATTCAAAAATAGATGATTATCTTGATGACCATAAATTGGATATACCAAAATACAATTGGAATAATTATTTTTTTCATCACCTCATATCTTTCTCATATTCAGGATATTTCCTTACGAATGTTCTTACAGCAGAACAGGCAGGAACAAATTTCATATTCTGAGATTTTGCGTAGTCCAGTCCCTCTTTAATTATTTCCATTGCCAGCCCATGTCCACGTAAAGCAGGTGGCACGTAAGTATGATAAAAAACAATTGAGTTATCATCTTCAATCATATACTCAAGATGGCACTCCTGCCCTTCTATAACAGTATAAAATTTATTATTTTCGTGAATTATTTCGTTTTCCATAAAATATAAATATTTTTTTACAATTTACCTCATCGTCCCTCAAAAGTGGCAAGTTTCATATGGTATTTATCCTCCATAAACTTGAACCACCAGTATAACTCAAAATCGACATCCAGTCCGTAATCTTCGCCTATTTCGTAATTAATGGAATAATCATAAGGCTCTTTGTATCTCATATTAGTAACCCTAAAGTTCCACTCACTAACATAAATGGTATTCCAATTTTTATAAAAACCATGCGAGTGATACCACTTAGGCTTACGGTTGGTGGCAAACCAGGAATCAAAACCGGGATCAAAAACCACCAGTTCATATTCTGTCGAGTCATTTATGCTATTAGCTTTGATCTCCTTAATACTCTCAAGATTTTTGGTTGAGGAGCAAGCAATAACAAATAACAATACAGGTATTAATATCAGATTCCGCTTCATAGCTTTTATTATTAAAATACTACTTATTAAGTAACGGAATTATATACCGTTTTGTTTTACGGAATTTCGAAACCAAATATATCATTAAGCTCTTCCGCAGTGTATTCTTCTACTGACAATTTCTTCATATAGACTGTCTCTAAAGGCTTATTAAGAGAGTCAACCTCAACCTGTGAGATATCAAATGCAGCTTCCATATTCGAAAAGACATATCCAAAAATAGTATATTTACCATCCAAATCCGGCTCACCATCGGGGTCGGTAACAATATAAAACTGAGACCCATTCGATTCACGGTCGGGATTATAATAATCGGACTGGCGTGCAGCACCGACAGCTCCACATCTGTGTTGCATAGTATCTACAATTTCGGCAGGAATTGTATAACCAGGCCCTCCAAAACCAGTTCCTTCCGGATCACCTCCCTGAATGACAAAATCATAGACTACCCTATGAAAAATCAGGCTGTCGTAAAAGCCGCTATTTGTAAGATTCAGGAAATTTGCTTTATGGATTGGGGTTTCATTATATAGCCAAATCATCATATCACCATAATCGGTTTCTAATTTTACGACCTTGTATTTTCCCTGGACAACAGCTAATGTTGCACTTGCACTTGCAGAACCTCCTTTACCATCGCTAACAGTAACCGTTACTGTATAGGTACCCTGCTGACCTGCTGACATCCACACTGCGGCAGGCCCATTCCCGGATATTACCCCTCCTGTAACAGTATAACTGTAACTCAGGATATCTCCGTCAGGATCTGAGGCTTCAACAGTAACAGCTACGTTGGTGTTGGTCTCTGTTTGTGTCGGACTCACCGTTATCGAATTAATAGCAGGGTCGCTATTTTTATCTTCATCCTTGTTACAGGATACAAATCCTGCAGACATTATAACTGCGAGCACTATTAATATTTTAAGTTTACTCATAATAATATTTTTAAACTCTGTAAAATTATAGCTTTTTTTCGAATCACATAAAACAAAAAGTAAATATATTGGTTACTTTTGCAAAAGTATCATTTAACAAAACTGATTGAAGATGAAAATATTTATCTGGATTTTAATTATAATATTTGTCGTTGTAATAGCCTATCTTATGATATCAAAACCTGCAAATGTACAATTATCAGCAAAAATTGAAAACGACACAAATGCAAAGAACCTTGCACAACTTGAAACTGAAATCAACCAATCGGAAGCTGCCAGAACAACGATAAAAAAAGATAACGATGCCAGGATTTTCTGGGCTGATCCTAATAAAAAAGAGAAAACGGAATATGTACTAGTATATATTCATGGATTTTCAGCAAGCTGGAAGGAAGGCTATCCAGTAAACTTCGATTTCGCAAAACGTTATGGTTGCAATATGTATCTTGCACGGCTTTACGGACATGGTATCGACACAACAGATGCTCTGGTTGACCTTACTCCTGAAAATTATCTCAGAACGGCAAAAGATGCTGTTAAAATCGGAAGACAACTAGGTACTAAGGTAATTTTAATGAGTACTTCAACCGGAGGGACATTATCATTGGCTATTGCTGCTGAAAACTCCTGGATTGACGGACTTATTCTCTATTCTCCCAATGTTGATGTGGCTGATAAGTCGGCAAATATTCTAACAAAACCCTGCGGACTTTTTATCGGAAAGCTGTTCCACGGTAAATATATGGTTTATGACGACCCGCCTGAGGTTCAGAAATACTGGCAATCGAAATACCGGCTTGAGGCAGTAAGGGCAATGAAAAGACTTGTGAATGCAACAATGACTGAAGAAACTTTTAAGAAAATACATCAGCCACTGTTTCTCGGTTATTATTACAAAGATGAAGAACATCAGGACCCTACCGTTTCGGTACCGAGGTTGCTTGAAATGTTCGATCAGGTTTCCACTCCGGAATCAAAAAAATGGAAAGTAGCTTTTCCAAACGCAGGCGTTCATCCAATTGCATCAGGGATACTATCTAAAGATTTCAAAACCGTTGAGAATAAGACTTTTGAATTTGCAGAGAAGATTTTAGGTATGAAGCCGGTTAGCAAATAGTCTGAGACATAAATCCATACGAGCAAACTAAGAAATGACAAGTTACTAAAAATGGTACGGGGTGCTTAAAAAGCACCCCTATGTACCAAAACCCCGAAATCTGAAAAAGCTATTTTTCGCTAACTAAAAAATTCTATACACGAAATTTAATCACCACAAGAACTTTGGGATCCTTGCGGAATTGTTTATCGAAGATGAAAGAAGTCAGACTTCTCTCCCCCTTTAATTTTGGAAAAATATTTTTTATGAACTATCTGTTAAAATTTATAACGGCAAATATATATCAAGGTTTCCTTATG
>JAOZOC010000487.1 GCA_029933495.1 Bacteroidales bacterium | reverse complement strand
ATCTATTCTCTGCCTTTTAACATCATTGTTCTTCTGTTTCTTTATTCATTGAAGTTGCGGATTAGCCGAAATAACAGGCTCTCAGAGGTTTTGGTTCAGCAGTATTCACCTGAAAAAAATCTTTACTTTCACAAAAATGCAAGTGAACGCTTTCTGGAACAGCAATTCTTCCCTGTTTCATTACCATTTTGGGGTGATTGGACTGTGATGCAGGGACATAATGGAGAATACACACACAAAGGTGACTGGCAGCAAGCCTGGGACTTTGTTATTGAGGATGAAGATAAAAAGCAATTCTCTGGCGATGGCAATAAAATAACAGATTATTATTGCTACAATAAAAAAATACTGGCTCCCTCAGCAGGAATTATCACGGAGATTGCAGATGGCATTGATGATAATGAAATTGGAGACGTTAATATAAACCAGAATTGGGGAAACTCAATTATCATAAAGCATACAGAGCATCTATACTCACAACTAAGCCATCTTAAACCGAATTCGATAAAGGTCTCAAAAGGAGAGTTTGTAAAAAAAGGACAAGTGCTGGCTGTGTGTGGCAATTCCGGACGATCGCCCTATCCGCACATTCATTTTCAGATGCAGGCAACACCATTTATAGGGTCAGAAACACTTGATTATCCCGTAAGTCATTATATACTCAAGACTAAATCCGGCTTTAAGCTAAAATCATTTGACAAACCTAAAACAGGGGATATAGTCTCCAACATACAAACAAATGAACTTCTCAAAAAAGCATTACATTTTATTCCTGGACAAATACTAAAATTCACTTGCGAAAATAATAATGAGGAAATAGATGTTAATTGGGAAGTCAAAACTGATATATATAATAATTCATACATACACTGTGAAAAATCAAACTCATTTGCATACTTTTATAACGACGGCACAATTCATTACTTTAAAAACTTTGTAGGTAACCGAAACTCTTATCTTTTTAAATTCTATATTGCCCTGTATAAGGTACAAACAGGATATTACAAAGACCTTGAGATGACCGACAGCTTTCCGGTTAATCAGACTTTCAGGGGCGTACTTTTGTTTATGCAGGACTTTTTTGCACCTTTCTTTTTCTTCCTAAAATCAAAATACAGTATTCGTTATGAAAGTCTTGATAATGAACTATCCCCATCGCATGCAAAGCTTAGATCAGTTATCAGGAAATACATTTTTTCAAAAGAGGTCGGGAATATGGATTTCCAGGTATTAATTGACCGCAAGGGAATCAAGAGTATAGTTTTTTCAGAAGGAAATAAAAAAGGTGAAGAGAGATGCAAAAGAAAGAACTGATAATAATTTCTGTAATACTCATACTTACTTTGTTTAGAGTAACCGCCCAAAACAGTGTTAACACATTATCGGTTGACACGAAGACATATACTTTTTATGAGCAGAAGGAATGGAAAAAGCTTATTGAAACAGGCAAGGAATCACTTAAAAACGGGATTGATTTCTATTACCTGCAATACAGGATGGGTATTGCATATTATGAACTAAAGAAATACAGGAAAGCTATTCCCTTCTTTGAAAATATTGTTAATAAAACTCCCGAAGATTTGGTGTCAGCAGAGTATCTTTACTATTCATATCTGTTTTCGGGAATGTATGAAGATGCCAGGATTTACGGAAACACTTTACCTCCAGATATACAAAAGAAACTTGATATTTATCATGAGGAATTGATTGTAAATAGCATAGGCGCAGAATTCAAGTATTATTTAATTGATGATTATGAAGCTGAGATAGAAGAGGGTGATACTTTAGACCAAAAGATATTAAATAATCTGTGGTTTTCCGACTTAAACCTGACCAGCTTCATAAAGAAAAACATTACGTTATTTCAGGGGTTCAGCTATTTGAATGGCAGGAACAGAGTGTTTATTCCTGAATTTTCGGATACTTTATTTTACGAAAACCTGAGGCAATTTCAGTATTACATTTCAGTTAACCGGCATATCTCCGAAGGAACGGATTTTAAAGTTGCCTTTCATTACATAAATACAAAACTTGAAGCACTAAATCCTGATTCAACACAGAATCCGGGTCAGGGTCAGGGAGGCAATCAAAGCAGGTATTTTTACACTGATAAACTGAGTGGTTATGTGGGATTTATAAAATACAGCAAAAGCATTTCCTGTTTTGATGTTAAAGCAACAGCCACCGTTTCATATTTCGATAAAATTGTGGGCACACAATATATACCCTCCATAGGGGCAATCTGGTATCCTTTTGGAAATACCAACTTGTATGTGGGAGGAGAGGTAAAGTATATAATTGCCGGTAATGTCCCGGATTATAACCCTGGTTTTATTTACAAATCCAATATCGGTGCAAGGCTTTTCAAATCAGTTTGGATTGAACCGTTTATGCTCTATGGAGAATCAAGGAATTTAACAGATGAAGATGCCTTTGTTGTTTACAACAGCAGTAATACTATAAATTATTTGTATGGTGTCAATCTAAATACTTCACTGTCAAAAAACAAGTTATTTCTCTACTTCTCGTGGCAGAAGTATTCTATGACAAACATCTATTATCTGAACACTGATAAGAATTTCACAGATTTTAATATCTCAACACTTCTCGGAGGGATAAGGTTGAACTTTTAATGAAATTCTTAAAATATTTATTTACTACTTTTACATTTTGTTTAAAAACAATTTGATGAAGAGATTAGCTTTTATTTTTACGAGTCTAATTCTTGTTAGCACAGCAAGCATCTTTGGTCAGGAACATCCTGACAACCTGTTCATTAAAGATCGTTTGCAGTCTATCACTAAAGATTAAAGAGAAAAATAGTGTTAGAGGTATTGTCGGGACAGATAACGAAAGAACAAGCCAGGCGGATTTACGGAATAAAAAGCAAGTAAGGGATACTACGCTGGCTACGTTGTGAATGCTTTCATTTTGTCCCCGACAATTGTACGGGGTTGAAATATTGAAAACAGTTTTTGCTTCCAATTTACTCCGACTTATATCGTTGTGAATTGCTTTCATTTTGTATCTTTGAAATATTGAAAACAGTTCAACTCTATTGCTTCAACAGGTCTCAAGCGTTGTGAATTGCTTTCATTTTGTATCTTTGAAATATTGAAAACAGTAATAATGCTATCCTTTATTATCGGGCTTGTGTTGTGAATTGCTTTCATTTTGTATCTTTGAAATATTGAAAACAGTATTATATCCACCTTCCCGGT
>JAOZOC010000486.1 GCA_029933495.1 Bacteroidales bacterium | reverse complement strand
GCGGGTAATACACCCAAAAAGGTTAAAAACGAGAAATCACTCATCCAAAAACCACACCTACCTGAGAAACAGGCAGGTGTTCTATTGCAATTCAATTTCTACTGCATAAACTGCAACTGCTCTCTGAAAGTGCTGTCAATCTCTTTAAAAAGCTCCATCTGTTTATTGGAGTTTGTATCCATTGAGAGTTTTTGCAGAACACCCATAGCCTGGTTGGCATCCGATTCGTAATATTTAGCCAGTTTTGGACTAAGAGTGCTATAGTAATCAAGATCTTGTTTACAATTTTCATACAATTGTTTTGCTACAGCATTTGCCTTTTCTATTGCTCCTGTACCATAATAAATATCAATGAATGGTAAAGTATACATATCAAACGGGAATTTGCTGTTGGGAAATGCCTCAAGGGCTCTGTCAAGAACAGCAATAGCCTTTTCATTTTTGCCTTCCTGATACAGAGTCTGAGCCACTCTCATCATATTCTGTTTAGGCATAATGCTGTTACGCTGGCTTTCGCGATCAATATATACTTTAGGATCAGCCAGGTTGCCCCATTTACACTTGTTCATCAAAATATCATATGAGGCTTCAGAGTCTATTCCTGCTCCGCCTGAAATATAATTTTTTGCTTTAACAGGCATAAATCTGTAAACAAATCCGGTTAAATGGCAGTACTCATCAACATTAAGAATTTTATTAAGAGAACTAGGATTGGCAAAATAAACCGGTCTTTTCCAGTTATTGGTTGCTATAATATCAAGAATCATCAAATCATTTTTATAGAGATAGCTCTGCTTAACATCCCACTCTATTTCAGGGACAATTCGATCGTACATATATTCCGGCACAAGCTTATTGTTAACAATATATGCAGAGTCAATGGTCATTTTAAACTTTTTAGTTGGAGAAAAATTAACTTTTTCACCACTTTGCAACGGTAATTTTGTTCTTTCATCATCATTTGCAATAAAATCAATAACACTTTTTAGTTCAACATAACCTTTAATATTTGTGCTGTAAAATGCAACAAAATTATTGATCCCGTTTTCGTATTGATCATAAGTAAGTGTAAATGGCAGCGGCTCAGACTCATAAGCTTTTTTCATCATTTGCTGCACATACCAGTGTCCTGAAGCCAGCATAAAGTTAACCACTCTTACATCTGTTCGTACTCCTTCCACCTCCTGTGCATACCAAAGCGGGAATGTGTCATTATCACCATTTGTAACCAGTATTGCATTGGGCTCACACGAGTTTAAATAGTTAGAGGCAAAATCGATAGTTGCATATTTACCCGATCTGTTGTGGTCGTCCCAGCCTTCCTTTGCCATAATTCCGGGTACCAGCAACAGAGCAACAAGGGTAATAGTTATAGCCGAACTCTTTTCACTCATTTTTTTACTCAACGAATCGAAAATAGCAAGAACCCCCAGTCCTATCCAGATAGCAAAAGCATAAAATGAACCGGCATAGGCATAATCACGCTCACGAGGCTGATATGGATACTGGTTTAGATATACAACAATGGCGAGGCCTGTCATAATAAACAGAAGCATTACAACCAAGGTATCCTTTTTGTCAGTATTAAGCTGAAAAAATAGTCCGATAAGTCCAAGCAGGAAGGGCAACATATAAAATTTATTATGTGCCCGGCTCTTCATATTATCCGGTAGGTCATTCTGAGGTCCAAGCCCCAGAATTTTTGAATCAAACCAATCAAAGCCCGTAAGCCAGTTTCCATGCTCTACCTCTCCCTGACTTTCAATATCATTCTGTCTTCCTGAGAAATTCCACATAAAATACCTCAAGTACATATGTCCCACCTGGTAGGTGAAGAAAAACCTTAAATTTTCCCCGAATGTGGGTTTCATCTTGACTTCTGATGTGCCATCAGGCTGGATAACCTCAACAGGAATCCCCTTAATGTTACCCCATTTTTTATACATCTGAATATGTCCGGGTTTCTGCGAGGACCACATCCTTGGAAATATTGTACAGAATTTTGGATCGTAAACCGGAATAACTGATTTACGTTCATCAGTTATTATGTATTTCCCTTTTTTAACATTTTTCACATAAATTGGGTTTCCATCAGTTGCATCAACGGTTGTGGCATTGTAATACTGACCATAAGAGATAGGCCAGTCGCCATATTGCTCCCTCGCAAGGTATGATAACAGGCTGATAGCATCTTCCGGCTTATTCTCGTTGATTGGAGGATCGGCATTTGCCCTGATGATAATCATAAAGAATGATGAATACCCTATAAGAATAAATGTCAGGCTCAACAAGACAGTATTTGCAATTGTTTTATTATGCTTAGTTGTATAGAGGAGACCCCAGACAATTAAGCCGATAAGTACAATAAAATAGAAAATTGTTCCTGAGTTAAATGGCAGACCTATTGTGTTAACAAAGAAAAGCTCAAACAAGCTTGAGAGCTTAACCACCCACGGGATAATACCATTCATTATAACCCCCAGAAGAACAACAGATAAAATACCTGTTATGATTATCCCTTTAATTGTAGGTTTGAATTTTTTGAAATAATAGACAAAAGCTATTGCAGGAATGGCAACGAGGTTCAGCAGGTGAACACCAATTGAGAGCCCGACAAGAAAGGCAATAAGAATTATCCAGCGCATTGAATGCTTATCATCTGCCTCACTCTCCCATCTTAATATCGCCCAGAAAACAATTGCTGTAAAAGCCGATGACATAGCGTAAACTTCACCTTCGACAGCAGAAAACCAAAAAGAATCAGAAAATGTATAAGCAAGAGCTCCAACAATACCGCTTCCAAAAACTGCATACATTTTACCTTCTGTCATTTTGCTATTGGAAACAACAATTTTTTTAGCCAGATAAGTAATTGTCCAGAACAGGAACATTATTGTAATGCTGCTCGAAAGTGCAGACATAATATTTATCATCAATGCCACTTTTGAAACATCTCCGAAAGCAAGAAGAGTAAATACCCTTCCTATCATTTGAAAAAGTGGTGCCCCGGGTGGATGACCTACCTGAAGTTTGTAAGCAGTTGCGATATATTCTCCACAGTCCCACCAGCTTGCAGTAGGTTCAACAGTAAGGATATAAACCATTGATGAAATGGCAAAAATAATCCAGCCGATAGTAAGATTTAATTTTTTAAATGAATTCATTTATTTCAAATATTGGATTTCAAAAATTTGAGGCGAAATTAAGCATTTTCAATTCATTA
>JAOZOC010000485.1 GCA_029933495.1 Bacteroidales bacterium | reverse complement strand
ACTCTTTTTGAACTACCTACAGTGTAAACGCCCGTCCGGGGAGAATACAATCCTGTCAATAATGCGGCTCTTGACGGTGCACAATTTGGTGCATTGGCATAAGCATTTGTGAACACCATTCCGGTTGATGCGAGTTTATCAATGTTGGGAGTTTCATAAAACCTGCTTCCCATAAATCCTACATCTCTCCATCCAAGATCATCGGCATAGATAAAGACGATGTTTGGTTTATCTGTTGTATCAATAGCTTTTGATTCAATGACGAAATACCAAATTAGAATCAAAAACAGGACAAAAACGCCACCAATAAATATTGCTTTGTTTTTCATGTGTTTAAAATTTTATATTTCATTAATATTCTACCTTTTATGTTTTGGCATAATTTTCGGCTTCGCCATCGAAAATTACACCAAAACTGTTCATTCTTTGACCTTACCCACGGACTGACGTCCGTGGCTACCAACATTACGCCCCTATGGGGCTTTTAAGTGTCGGCGAACCGTCATAGATGTTTCATCTGCACAAAATCTTGTATTTCATTTGTTGTTAACTATTTAGTTTAAAACCCGTGGCTACAAATATTTTGCCCCTTGTTCCTCCGCCATCGCCTTCGCATAGCTTCGGCGGAGCAAGGTAAAGCTTCGGCGACACGCGGACGAGGCTATTGAATATCAATTAAAGACATCTGCTGTGTAGCAACACATCTTCATTAACAAGGTTATCACCTATCACCTCTTTTGAAAACAAACCAAATCTGTGAATTTGCAGGAATCTCAGCATTGAGCCATATATCATAATTACGATCCTGCTTTACTGTCTCTACGTTGCCATCCATATCTTCAACTATTACCCTGTCTTTCAATCCTGTATAATACAAATTTACTTTTATTCTACGTTTAATGGGTTTTGCCAGCGGATTGTAAATCATCAGCAATCCCTTCTCCGTTCCTTCAGGATTAACATGTAAAATGGCATCATAATCCTTTCCATCAGGACGGCGAACGTGAATTATGTCGCCATCAAGCACCTGTCTGTGCTGTTTGTAAAAGTCAACCCACTTTTTCACAACTGCTTTTGTTTCATCAGTATCGTAAAGTTCATTCCCGCGCCAGGCTGCCTGAACTCCGGCTCCGAACAGGTTTGCGAGGCGCTGCTCATAACTGTCAAGATGCTCGTGTAACGGTTCGTAAATTGCAGCCTCTCCCCCGCCATGATACTGTGTCAAAGGAACATGCATCCATCCCATTGAGGGTGTTTTGAACCATGTTCCATCATAAATATTCTGCCTTTCAATTATCTCCTGCTCCTTACGTGGTAACGACCAGTTTGTCTCGCGGTATCCCATTCCTGTTTTATTGCTTCCGTTCAAAAAATACCAGTCGGGCACATTCAAAAATATCCCTTCCTTCTTGCACCAGTGGTAAAAGTCCTGAATCACTCTGAACTGATTCCATCTGCTATCTTCAAGCCCTTTATGCCCCGGATGTTCGGTTGACGCACAGACGTCCCCTGGATATGAACCGTCATGTTCCAGGTTATCAAAGCCTGTTTTCTCATAAAAACCGTACAGTTTATCAAAATACTCTTCACCCCAAACACTACACAGGCAGGGCGAATTACCAAATCTCGGGCGCATACCCTCCAGCATCACGACATCATTTCCACCCCCCACTCTTCGGCTTGCAAGCAAAGAATAGCCGCCAAGAGTAACACCTTTGGAGTGGGCATAGTCTGCCAGCATCTTCATCCGCTCAATATTTTTGGTTGTCGTATCCTCAATATTAAATCCGCTGCCAAATGTCAGAATCACTTTCTCAAATCCAACCTCAGCACACTGGTCAATAATCCTTTTTACTGATTTTGTATCTGCAAATCTTGCATGCATCATAACAGGATTTTCTGTAACCCAGGGAGCTATCGCCCTGAACATCCTGCGTATTTCAAGCCCTTTACGCTCCCTCTCCCTTGTTGAATGTATCAGTTCCCACACACGGTAACTCTCGAACGACATTCCGGGCTCAACGGTTTGAGCAGGCCCGTATTCTGGTTTAACAACCAAAAGGCAGGGATTCTGTCTTTGATAATCAATTTGTGTTTTGTACAGAGGATCGGTCTCCCAGTTGTACGTTTTCCCTTCACCCATTTCATACCGCATTCCGCCTCCGCAGTCATGGTCGGTCTGAATAGTAATATTAGGAAGCATCCATGCATTCTGATATAACGGCTCGTTCCTCGGCTCCACGGCAGCAAGTATCTCACTTTTAAAACTGTTGATCATTATGGCTCTACCAGAATTGTTATCCACAGTTATCCACTTGCTGAACAGCGGCAAACCGTCGTAAAGGATATAATGAACATTAACCGTAATCTCTTTCAGATACTTATAATTACCGATACTTTTTGATTTAATATCAGCAGGCATCTCTCCAAGAATTTCGACCTCCTCAATTTGACATCTTCCACGCTTTCCTTTATTACTATAGTCTGAGTCCTTTCCCTGCCAGTCCATTTTCCCGACACGTATATACTCAGGCCGGCCTTTCACCTGAGCGTTCGATATTTCACTCCATTCCAATTTATCATAAGAATAGCTTGCGTAAACTTTTTCATTCCTGAGTTCAAGTCTCAGCCACACAGCTTTACCCTCCTGCATCCCTTTTACATTTACTTTACCGTCACCGTTAAAAAAGCTGAACTCACCATATTCCGTACGAAGGTTTATCTTCATCACCTTATCAGGAAAGACAAGCCCAAGACCCGGTCCCCAGCTAACGGAGACATCAGTTCCGGGGTTTATTTTAGCCAAAAAGACCTCAGCACCATCCGGGATTTTCCTGTCGGCAAAGACTGAAGTATTGGCCAAAGCCATTATTTCTCCAGGCTTACCTTCATTGATAAATGAATTCCGTTCATCGGCTTCTGATGTATGAATCTTCCATTTTTTGTCAAGCGTCTGAAATTCATCCTTAAACAAAACAGGACGACTATTATCGGAAAAAGTATTCGCGACCATTATCTCCAGTGCTTTATCTTCAAGGCCATAGCTAAAGACCAATTCCTTACCGGGAGGAGGCCAGGGAAGGTTCTTCGGCATCCATTCCAAATGCTTTTTCCACGAAAAACGCTCTTTAATCTCCTCTAAACTGTATCCTCTGTATTGCATTGATGCCTGGTCAGATTTAAGGCTGTCAATCCACTCATTTTTCAAATAGTTGTGAATGGGTTGACCAGTCAA
>JAOZOC010000484.1 GCA_029933495.1 Bacteroidales bacterium | reverse complement strand
CTGTTGTGGGGGATACTGTTGGTGATCCATATAAAGATACTTCTTCAGTTGCCTTAAATCCGGTAATTAAATTTACAACACTATTCGGGCTGCTCGCTATGGAAATAGCAATTTCTGAAAGCTTCCGTGATTTGGCACCCTATTTTGGAATGGCATTTTTAGCTATTGCCTTATACTTTGTATACAGGTCGTTCTATAAAATGAGAATTAATTAACAAAAAACAGTAAATATATTAAAGCCCTGCCAGCAAAGGCAGGGCTTTTTTAATTTTATTTTCTGACATATTGTCCTGATTTGGTTTGTGGCAAATATTTTGATAACCGTTGTACTCATTATTATAATGTAAAAATGATGAAACTATGGATAAGAAAAAGAGTCATTATGCAGCGGATGAAAATAAAAAAGGTCAAAGCATTGAAAATGAAAAAGAAACAGTAATGAACGAAGAAAATAACTCAGAAAATCAACATAAAAAGAAAAGCTCAAAAAAATCAAAAGCAAAAAAGGAGAAAGAGCTACAGGAGAAGATTGATGATCTTAATGATAAACACCTAAGGCTGTTTTCTGAATTTGATAATTACAGAAAACGGACAGCGAGAGAAAAAATTGAACTAATTGGCAGTGCTTCGGCCAACATGATTGAGGAGCTACTTCCTGTTGTTGATGATTTTGAAAGAGCAATTGAATCAAATGAGCAGATTGAGGGGTGTGATATTGTTAAAGAAGGAATTGTGCATATTTACAATAAGCTTTATGGAACACTTGAGAAGAATGGTCTTAAATCAATGGATTCTTTAGGAAAAGAATTTGATACTGATTTCCATGAAGCAATTACATACATACCAGCTCCGTCAGAGGATGAAAAAGGAAAAATTGCTGATGTAGTGCAAAGGGGTTATTTACTGAATGACAAAGTTATCCGTTATGCGAAAGTTGTAATCTGGCAATAAACGTTATCAATCGAAACTCCAAAATTTTGAGTTTACAAATATACTAAAGACAATTATAAAAAATGTCGAAAAGAGATTATTACGAAATACTTGGCGTTGAGCAGTCCGCCACAGAAGCGGAAATTAAAAAGGCCTACAGACAGAAAGCTTTGAAATTTCACCCTGACAAAAACCCCGGGGATAACGAGGCAGAAGATAAATTCAAAGAGGCCGCCGAAGCTTATGAGATTCTCGGTAATCCGGAGAAAAAGTCAAGATATGACAGATTTGGACATGCAGGTGTTGGTGGTGCAGCAGCAGGTAATGGATATCACCATATGTCAATGGATGACATCTTTAGTCAGTTTGGAGATATTTTCGGTGGCGCTTTTGGAGGCGGATTCAGTGGATTTGGTGGAGGTGGAGGGAGAAGAAGAAGAGTAAATCGCGGTTCAAATATCAGGGTCAAAGTAAAACTAACGCTTGAAGATATTGCTCACGGTGTTGAGAAAAAGATAAAAGTAAGTAAATATATTCCTTGTGATGCCTGCAATGGAAGTGGGGCAAAGAGCGGCTCTTCATATAACACTTGCCCAACTTGTCACGGATCCGGTCAGGTAACAAGGATTTCAAACACTTTCCTTGGCCAGATGCAGACCTCCTCAACCTGCCCAACTTGCGGAGGCGAGGGACAAACAATCCAGGCAAAATGTAATAGTTGTGCAGGTAACGGAATTGTAAAAGGAGAAGATGTTATCACTATCAAAATTCCTGCAGGAGTTGAAGATGGTATGCAAATGTCTGTCAGCGGTAAAGGAAATGCCGGAGCCCGTAATGGTGTTCCCGGAGACCTTTTGGTTCTTATTGAAGAGGAGGTAAATAAAAACTTTGAAAGAGACGGGGTTAACCTATTACATGATACTTATATCAGTTTTACGGATGCTGCAATTGGTGCAACAATTGAGGTTCCGACAATTGACGGAAAAGCAAAAATCAAGATTCCTTCTGGAACTCAGGGAGGCAAAGTCCTGCGACTTAAAGGTAAAGGATTACCTGACCTGAACTCACACTACCGTGGAGACCTGCTGATTAATGTTAATGTGTGGACTCCAAAAGAGCTAACAAAAGAAGAAAGGGAAATTCTGGAAAAACTGAACGAATTTCCAAATTTCAAACCAAACCCATCAGGAAAAGATAAAAGCTTTTTTTCCAGAATGAAAGAGGTATTTAGTAATTAAATTTGAAGGCCGCAGATTCACAAATTAATAATCGTTTATTCTGTGGGTCAACCGGGTGGAGGGATTTAGTTCAACAGATTCTTCTGCTGAAAACTACTAGTATTGTACTGAATGTCGTTTGAAGGCTATTTATTACCAGCTGGGTTTATTTTTTTTCATAGTATATTTTGTCCAAAAAGTTATCGATAACTAATAAGAAATCTAGAAGAAATTGCTTGTCAGATATCCCAAATTCAAAATGTTGATCTTTTTCATTGACTGAAAAATTTTTGATAGATTTTAGAATTTCTATTTTCTTAAGATTATTACTTGATTGTTAAATTACAACTTTTCTATGAAACACAAAACAATTACTTGTAAATTCAATATTCTGTTTATTGAATTGTAGGGTTGCTTGTTAAGGATATGATATGCCGAAGGTTGAAAATATACCGGGCGTGAACAATAGGCACATAGGAGGGACCAACTGATTTCTTTAATAAAATCTAAATTATTATATTCAATAAATAAATCTTACCCTATTTGGTAATTTTTTATTACTTTTGCGTTCTATGAGAATTGTAAAAGAGAAAACACTGGTAGAATATTACAGAAAAAGTAAGTATAAATCAGCGGAAAAATCTTTAAAAGCCTGGATTTATGAAGTCAGAGATACAAATTGGAATAATGCAAATGAATTAAAGCTTAAATATAGAAATGCCAGCATAATAAGCTCAAAAAGAGTGGTTTTCAATATTAAAGGTAATGAATACAGATTGATTGCAGATATTGAATATAAAATTAAAATAGTTTTTGTCGTTTGGTTTGGAACACACAAGGAATATGACAAAATTGATGCTAAAAAAATAACTTATGAAAACTAAGATATTAAAAACAGAACAAGAATATAATGATGCCTGTGCAAGGATTTATAAAATAATTCATAGTACCGATGAGGCTATTGAACCTGACAGTCCGGCAGGAGAAGAACTGGAGCTTTTATCCTTACTTGTTGAAAAATATGAACGGGAGAATTATACTGTTGAAGCTCCGGGGCCAATAGACGCAATAAAATTCAGGATGGAGCAAATG
>JAOZOC010000483.1 GCA_029933495.1 Bacteroidales bacterium | reverse complement strand
CCATTCAGCGCAAATCATAACAATCATAACAATCTGCGTCCAAACATAATCTCAAAATCCTCAATCATTTTCTTAAATCGTAAATAGTCTTCGTAAATCGAAAATCGTCAATTATCAAGACCTGCAAGGTATCTTCCCTCCCACAGGCCGGACTGCACAAACCTTACAGGTCGTTCACTTCGTATATCGTTTTCGTAAATCGTAAATCGTCTTCGTAAATCGAAAATCATTAGGAGTTCCTCCAGTCCCCAGGCTTAACCCTGACCCAGTTTAAAAAATAGTTCTTGCCTTTGGACAATAAATGTTAACTTTATCCATTATTAAGTTAGGTTATAAACCGATTTTTCAATTTAAACAATAAGAAGTATGGAGAACGCGAAAATTTTATGGGTTGATGATGAGATAGATCTTTTAAAACCACATATTTTATTCCTTGAGCAAAAGGATTATGATGTAACAACAACAAATAATGGTACAGACGCTATAGACCTGGTTCGTAGCCAGCCTTTTGATATTGTTTTTCTGGATGAACAGATGCCCGGCCTTTCCGGAATAGAGACATTAGAACAGATGAAGATAGATTATCCTAATCTGCCAATAGTAATGATAACAAAAAGTGAAGAAGAGACGATAATGGAGGAGGCTATTGGTTCAAACATTGCTGACTACCTTATTAAACCGGTTAATCCCAACCAGATTTTATTGAGCCTCAAGAAAAATCTTGAAAATAAAAAGTTGGTGAGCGAAAAAACAACCTCGCAATATCAACAGGCATTTAGCAGGCTTGGTATGGAGATATCAGGTGGTCTTGACCATATGGAGTGGGTAAATATTTACAAACGACTTGTAAGATGGGAGCTTGAACTTGGAAAATCTTCTGATGAAAGCATCAAGGAAATTTTGGCAATGCAGAAGGCTGAGGCAAACCAGGTATTCGCTAAGTTTATTGAACGCAATTATATTGATTGGGTGAATACAATTTCAGAAAACCGGCCTGTTCTGTCTCACACCTTGTTGAAAGAGAAGTTGTTTCCTATGCTGAAACCTGGTCGCAAGGTGTTTATGTTGCTGATTGATAATCTGCGTTATGATCAATGGAAAACAATACAGCCCATAATTGAGGAGTATTACAGAGTAGTATCTGATAATATATTTTATAGTATTTTACCTACGACAACACAATATGCAAGAAATTCAATTTTTTCAGGTCTGATGCCTGCTGAGATTCAGCGTAAATATCCCCAATACTGGATTGGTGAAGATGAGGAGGGGACAAAAAATCAATTTGAGAAGCAGTTGCTGGATGAGTATTTGAAAAGACATGGCAAGAATATCAAATTCAGTTACAATAAAGTGCTTAATCTGAATGTGGGACGAAAGCTTGTTGATAACCTGAGCAATCTGATGAATAATGACCTGAATGTGGTTGTTTATAACTTTGTAGATATGCTTTCACACGCTCGTACCGAGATGGAGATTATCAGGGAACTTGCTGATGATGAGGCCGCTTACCGTTCACTTACACTCTCATGGTTTGAGCATTCTCCGCTAAAAGATATCATTGAGTTCATAGCAAGCAAGAAGGCCGATCTGTTTATTACTACAGATCATGGGACAGTAAGAGTATCTAGTCCGGTAAAAGTTCTTGGCGACAGAAATACGAATACCAACCTTAGATATAAAACGGGCAAAGCACTTAAGTACAATAGGAAAGATGTGTTTGAAGTAGGGAATCCAAATGATATTTTTCTTCCTAAGATTAATGTAAGTTCTTCCTATATCTTTTGTAAAAAGGATGACTTCTTTGCTTATCCAAACAATTTCAACTACTATGTGAATTATTATAAAAATACATTCCAGCATGGAGGTATTTCACTTGAGGAGATGATGATTCCTTATATCGCATTGAAAGCGAAATGATGAAAAAGTTTGAACCGCATAAACCTGCTGGGTTGAAGTTAGCACAGAGCGTAAGCAACCCGACAGGTTGAAAAATGGAAGCAAGTGTAAAAAACTTATTAGATGGCTAATCTTCAAGTTGTGTAAATTCGCTTAGATTGTTATAGCAGTTTTTGTAACTATTATTTGCTTATCTACAATTCAAGTATTGAAATAAATATACAGATAAATATTTTTTAAAACAGACGGGACTCTGCCGCACAGGCTTTCATCGACCCGCAAGGTTTTTGAACCGCAATAACCTGTTGGCTTTATTTCCAATATAATTTTTATTTTCAATTGCTGTTTTAACAATATCATTGATATCATTTAGGACGATTAAGGCGCTCTCATAATTTTCTTTAAATGTAAAAGGTTTAAACTCAATTTTTGTTGGAACGGATGAGGTATCTGGAATTTTTCCAAAATCGACTTCCAAATAATTAAAGAAAATATATCTGTCGTGCTCTTTGCGTGTATGAGCTATTTCGATATTCAAATTGGTTGCTCTTAAAAAATCAGCTTTTTTTAAATAATTATAAACTTCATTTAAGCTTCCTTTGAAAGATGAATCAAGTTTGTCTTTATTTGTGACAATTAGTAAATTATATTTTATTTTAGAGGTTTTATTTAATGCCGTAACAATTTTTCCAAGTTTGTCTTTAATTATAGATTTATCCGAAAAAATAAAATCATCCCTAATAATGATATCTGTGAAAGGAATAAGGTATGTCGCGAATTTATCCCAGCTAAATTTTAAGGATTCATTTACTGATTCTCTGTCGTGAAGAACTTTTTCTTTATTAAGAAAACTTATCTCCTCCCATATTTCCTTGTAGTCATTAATAAAACCGAAAATAAAACCGTTATTATTTCTGTATTTCTTGTGTTTATTAATATCCGGTTCATTTAAAAAGAAAAATGTATGGATATTGAATTTTTTAGGAAATTTGCAATTTTTCGGTTCTTTATAATTATCGAATCTGACAGACGTACCTTTTCTTCCTGTTGTAAGATTGGTAAGAAAAATATTAGTCTCGTCAGAGTAGTTAATTATTTTAACATCAGAACCTGATTTCAAAAACTTCCAAAATGAATTCCATAAATCATTATCGAATTCACTGCCATTTGGTATCTGTTTTGGTCGTGAATTGCAAAAATCATCGAAAACACTGTAATCAATAACTGTTTCAAGCATTTTAATTTTTATTTTGGAGTTTAAGCAATTCCACAGTTAATTTTATTGATTCATCAAAAAATCCAGGTCCAAAATCGCTATCCATCATTCCATCTTCCCTGATT
>JAOZOC010000482.1 GCA_029933495.1 Bacteroidales bacterium | reverse complement strand
TTTTGTTATACCAGCTAGCACCGTTATAAAAAAAATTTGAACTAATTAATTATTTCATTTAAAAACTAAAATTTATCATTATGAAAAACATTACAATTATTTTAATCGCATTTTTTCTGTTTGGATCACTTTTGACAAATGCTCAGGATGACAAAGACAAAAAATTCGGCATCCGTGCCGGATGGCAAGTTTCCGATTTTATAAAAGATGGAAGCAAACCGGATTCTGCTAGTAACTA
This sequence comes from Bacteroidales bacterium, assembly GCA_029933495.1. Lineage (GTDB taxonomy): Bacteria > Bacteroidota > Bacteroidia > Bacteroidales > JAADJA01 > JAADJA01. The sequence continues at coordinate 3,005 of JAOZOC010000482.1, read as the reverse complement.
TAACAGTTTTTATGTTGGATTTTTCCGCGACACCAAGATTATCCCGATGTTGCATTTTGGCTCCGGACTTGAATATTTTCAAAATGGGAGTAATTATGGAGATAATAGCAAAAGGGTATTACATACGATTAGTGTTCCCTTAAATTTAAAATTTAAAATCGGACCTGTTTTTGCCCTCGCAGGAGTTGCCGGTAATTTTGTGGTTTCCGAAAAACTTACACTTATGGGCGAAGATGTTAGTCCTGAAGATTATGGTGGTAAAACAAATTGGTTTGATCTGCCTGCTTATGCAGGTTTGGGAGTAAAGATCTTAGTTGTCACAATTGAAGCAAGATATCATTGGGGACTGCTGGAAGCCAGAGACGGCTATAATATTCAGTATTTTCAGTTAGGAGCAGGAATTTCGTTCTAAATGAATCCTGTAGTAAAAAAGAGGAGATTGGATTGATTCAAACCTTTCGGTGTCGGGGCAGGATGGTGCGGCTGAGACTCGAAAGGTTGAACTCCAATTAAGTAAATCTTCATCCCAATCAACATTCTTATTCAAACCAACTCCCAATTTCACTATTTTTGTTTCCTTAAACGAAAAATGCATTTGCTATGTTAACATACAAAATATATGCAGCTGGTGAGTTTGTCCAGACAGGAAAGCCCCTGAATGTTATAAATCCTTATAACGGGGAGATTGTTGCAAAAACTTTTCTTGGCAATGAGGATATACTTGAAAGAGCTATCCTAAAGGCAGAATCTGTTGCCAGTGAGATGAGAGATTTTCCTTCATGGAAAAAATATGAAGTTTTAACGGAAATAGCAACTGCATTAAAAGATAACCGTGATGACTTTGCACGTCTGCTTTGCCTGGAGTCAGCAAAACCGATGAAGTATTCTCTTGGTGAGATTGACAGAGCCATACAAACCTTCACAATTGCAGCCGAAGAGAGCAAACGCCTGCCAAAGGAGTACATTGATCTCGATTGGACACCTGCCGGAGATAAGAAAGAGGGCATTGTAAGATATTTCCCCGTAGGACTCGTAGCTGGTATTTCACCTTTCAACTTTCCAATGAACCTTGCCGTTCATAAAATTGCCCCTGCCATTGCAGCAGGCTGTCCGATAATATTGAAGCCTTCCACCTCCACTCCTCTCTCCACCTTAAAGCTTGCACAAATAATTGATAAAACCATATTGCCTAAAGGTGCAGTTTCAATAATTCCGATGGACAGAAATACAGGAAACAAGCTTGTAACCGACCAGAGATTTAATTTGCTCACCTTTACTGGTTCTCCGGAAGTTGGCTGGAAAATGAAACAGGATGCGGGAAAGAAAAAGGTAGTTCTTGAACTTGGAGGAAATGCAGGGGTTATTGTTACTGAAAGCGCTGATATCGACCAGGCCGTAAAAAAATGCATCGTTGGTGGGTTTGCCTACTCAGGCCAGGTTTGTATTCACGCACAGCGCATTTATATCCACACTTCCGTTTTTGATGAGTTTTCAAAACAGTTTACTGCCGAAGCTGGAAAACTCAAAGTTGGAAACCCGCTTGAGACAGATACAGACATATCAAGTATGATTGATGAAGCCAATGCAATTCGTATCCAGGAATGGGTTGATGAAGCTATAGCAGATGGGGCAAAACTTTTGACAGGCGGGAAAAGAGATCTTACATATTTCCCACCAACTGTGCTGTCCGAAACACACAAGGATATGAAAGTGTGTTCACTTGAGGTTTTTGGCCCTGTGGTTATACTTGAGCCATATAACAATTTTAAGGAAGCTGTAAATTATGTTAATGGAGGGAGATTCGGACTTCAGTCAGGTGTTTTTACCAACAGTATTGAAGAGATGAATTTTGCTTTTCTCAATCTTGAGGTAGGTGGTGTTATCATTAATGATGTCCCGACTTTCAGGGTCGATCATATGCCATATGGTGGTGTTAAAGATTCCGGATTGGGCCGGGAAGGAATAAAATATTCTATCCTTGATATGATAGAACCGAGGATTCTTGTGAAAAACAGGTAATTTATAATCATTCTAAATTAAATCTATTACCCTGAAACAATGTGAGTTAATCCTGTCATTTTGTTTCTGGAAAAATCCAATAAAAAAATATTTCCACCTGTTTAATCAAAAATATCTATTTTTAGTGATTGATTCCTTAACAGGAGTGCTTGATTTAGCCGTAATATTTTTATTTCATTGAAATAAATATTTACTTTTGATAATTATCTTTTAACTTAAAATTTAATGCTTATGAGAAACATTACTCGAAAATTTGTGATTCTTTGGATTGTACTTTTCAGTACCTCCATGGTTTTTGCTCAAAACGAACTTTCTCCCAGACTGGTTGAGAAAGATGCTTTGCAAAAAAAGGAAGCTCAGCAAGAGGCTGTCCTTCAAAATTTAGACCGGCCTGTCAGCCAGGCTGAAATGCAGCAAGCTGCAACTCTCGAAAGGGAAATAATTTATTTAGATGATAGAGATCCAAATGCTAAGGCAGGAAACGTTCCTCCTTCAGATGCGCAATTTGATCTGCAATTTGAATGGCCTGTCGGAGTTGGTGGTGGCGAAGCTGGTATCGAAACTGACGGTAGCAATATTTACACTACAAAATGGAATGGTGCTGACTTTTACAAGTATGAACTTGATGGTACTTACATCGAGGCTTTTACTTGCGGGACAGCAGCTAATGTTCGCGACCTGGCTTATGACGGCACATACTTCTATGGCGCTGCTGCAAGCTCAACCGTCTTTCAGATGGATTTCAGTACGCAAACCGTTGTAAGTACAATTTCTGCTGCAACAGATTGTAGGGCTATTGCTTACAATGAAGATGATGATGTGTTTTATGGAAACAACTGGGGTTCGGATATTACAGCATTTGATATGTCAGGTGCTTTTGTTAGCAGTTTTGCTTGTGGACCTGTTGGCGACAGCTATTATGGATTTGCCTATGACAACTACAGTGGTGGGACCTATCTTTGGGGTTATGCCCAGGTAGGAGCAAC
>JAOZOC010000481.1 GCA_029933495.1 Bacteroidales bacterium | reverse complement strand
CAACTCGCCGGGACTAACGTCCCTGCCTGTAATATGACATCCCTACGGGATTATTTTCTTTGTAATTGTTTAAATCAAATATTGCAATTTGTCGTACACCCTTCTTGGAGTCTTGGCTCTATAATCTAAAAATCTCTAATTCAGTATCTCCTCAATAGCCCTCTCCATAATATCGTCAATACCTTGTAATTCGTGCTCGGGGTTCATCCAGACGGTTATGTCAGGAGGAACACCATTTTCAAAATTCTCACCGGCAGGTGTCAGTGTCCGGGAGCAGGAGAAGCGGTAAGCCCAGCCATTGGGCAGTTCAAAGCCTGTTGGGGCACCAAGTCCGCCACCTGTTGTATCCCCGATCTGCGTAACATTTGGGAGTGCTTTCATAATAACACTGAAAAATGATGTTGCGCTGAAAGAGCCTCTGTTTGTAAGGAACATAACTTTACCTGTGTATTGTTTGCTGCCACGCGGATCAAGATAGACTTTTGAAGGTTCACCGAAGTCGTTATGTTCCGGGCCTTCTTTCAATGCCGAAGTATAAACAAACCGTCTCTCACTTGTGAATCTGCCTGCAATTGTCCAGATATTACTTACGGAGCCTCCGCTGTTGCTGCGCATATCAAGTATTATTCCTTCAGTATTCCAAAGTCTGTTTATGACATAATCAATGTGATAGGAACTGACATTGCTTGAGAAAGAACCGTAATAAATATATCCTATGCTATGACCGTCTCTTTCAATAATGGCGTTTACCAATGGCCCCGTGATGTTATAATCCCATCCAATGTAATTATCCTTTAACAGCCGGTAGTTGAAATTTTCAGGATTGGGATAGTTAAAGGAGTACCTTGAAATATTGAACGGTGAAGTAAGATTAACATGGCCGTCTTTAAGCTCATTGAGCATAGAGCCAAGCACATCAAAGAGTTGTTCGTTGCTCATATTGTCATTTATCTGTGGTCTGTATATCGAGTAGATTTCATTCCAGTCAATACCTTTATATTCGAAAAAGGAATACTTCTCATCAGCCGTTTGCCAGAGAGCTTCAAAATTTGCGGTCGGAGTTGTGGCCGGGTCTTTCTCCATTAACACCTTCTCACAGGATGAAAGAAGAAAGATTAATGTCACTGTTATTGATATAATTTTTTTCATATTTTTTTCTACAATGCTTAGAGCGTCCACGCTCGGCATACAATCTATTCTATTCTTTTACACCATTATTAAATTTAAATACAAACGAAAAATAAACCCCGTTTAAAGCTCCCTGAACCTTGTTAAATCCAGGATTAAACTGATAGTATTCCCACAAATACGATAGTTTAAGCATATTGCCGTTATGTAGAAGGTAAAAAAGTTCAATATTGGATGAAAGTTCAAAATACTTAAATACACCTGTTTGCAAAATTGTTGAATTGAATACAGATTCTTCGGGAGCGCTAAAGTTTGTGATTGACACATAACCCGGACGAAAGATTGACCCGACAACCGGCATATAAAGCTGCCAGCTAAGCCTGTACTGCCTGTCGCGCCGGCGGAATTTCATTCCGAGAAATTTACACTCCTTACTTTTATGCCCGAATGGGAACTCAATCCTTGAGGCAACTCCTATGTCAAGCATATATTCATAGTTGTATGCCGAATTTCCATATTTAAAGTTTATGCGTGAATAGTTTGTGAAATCCAGTCCCGGCCCGATATACCAGGTGACTTTGTCTTTCGCGAATTTCATTATTTTCATCAGATACAAAAAGCGAAAGTTGAAGTTAATTCCTGTTGCATAACCTCTTGTGAGATTAGGATGATCTTCTCTATTGGTTCTTAATGTTCCGCCTCCTGCCGACAGATCGAAGGTCTTGATCAGCTTTTCCGAATGAATCAGGTATTCCAGATTTGCAAAACCTGCAGGGCCGGAATAGAGCAACGGTGAAGTAGCCTTATCCTTTGCACTCATTTTCATCACTCCAAATCCTGAACTGAGATATTTGTCACGCGCCTTTCGTTCTGTTTTCTTCCTGAGTTTTCTGTCAGCTTTTGTCTCCTGTGAATGTACAGGTTGAAAAATGGACAATGAAATGAGTAAAACTAATAATGAAATCTTTCGCATAAGGAATACGTTCTTTTCAGGAGCAAAACTAAGAAAAATTTGACTCAATTATTCGAAATATCTTTGAAACACTGTCATTCCGACTACCGGAACAGCCCGAAGTTCAGAATTTCCAGATTTATCCCCCGAACTCCATCAGATATGCCTTAATAAATGCTTCAAGGTCGCCGTCCATAACGGCCTGCACATTGCCTGTTTCAACTCCGGTGCGAAGGTCTTTCACCATCTTATACGGGTGCATAACATAGTTTCTTATCTGTGAACCCCATTCTATCTTTTTTTTATTGCCTTCAATCTCTGCCTGAGCCTCACGCTTTTTTCTCATTTCAATCTCATACAACTGCGATTTAAGCATTTGCAAAGCTTTGTCACGATTTTGACCTTGTGAACGTGTCTCCTGACATTCTACAATGATACCACTTGGCTGGTGGCGTAGCCTGACTGCTGTTTCAACCTTGTTGACATTTTGTCCGCCAGGTCCGCTTGCTCTAAAGGTATCCCATGTAATATCAGAAGCGTTTATCTCAATTTCAATATTATTATTAACAACGGGATAGACATAAACCGATGCAAACGATGTATGGCGTTTATTAGCCGAATCAAATGGAGACAGACGTACAAGCCTGTGAACTCCATTCTCTCCTTTTAGGTATCCAAAGGCAAATTCTCCCTCAAATTCCAGTGAAACCGACTTTATTCCTGCAATATCGCCCTCCTGGAAATCCAGTTCCTTAACTTTGTAATTGTTTCTCTCACCCCAGCGGATGTACATCCTCATAAGCATCTGAGCCCAGTCCTGACTTTCAGTTCCTCCGGCTCCGGGGTTTATCTGAAGTATGGCATTAAGCTTATCCTCTTCACCGCTGAGCATTTTCAAAAACTCAAGGTCTTCGATCAGTTTAACTGCCTTCTCATACTGCTTATCAAGTTCTTCCTCCGTGGCTTCGCCTTCGCTAAAAAACTCAAACAGCACTTCAAGGTCTTCAAACCCCAATTTTACAGCATCAAATTTTTTTGTCCAGTTTTTTTTAGCTTTAATCGACCTCATAACCTCTTCGGCCTTTTTAGGCTCGTTCCAGAAGTCCTGCGACTGGGTGGTAAGCTCTTCTTCCTCTATCTGTTTTAACTTTGTGTCAATGTCAAAGGAACCTCCTC
>JAOZOC010000480.1 GCA_029933495.1 Bacteroidales bacterium | reverse complement strand
TTCAAGCTAAATCCAAAAGTGTATAATGAAGCAATACTGAATTTTGTACTCCCGGATTGTGATGGAAGTGTGGAATATCCTATTCTGACAGCAACCTGATTAATAATCTGATATTCAATACCTCCTCTGATTAGTGGCTTGAATTTGGAGTCTTTTTCTGCTTCAAGTGTTATAAATAGCTCCTTTGAAATATGGTAGCAGGCACCAATAGTAAAAACAGTTGGAATTCGGTCGTATGACTCTTTCTGAACATATACCGGAATTGGATTGAACAGATGACCGGCAATTTCAATATATTCACCAATTGATGCTTTGAATCCAAGTTCAAAGGTGATTAGATCTTTTTTACCATAATCTTCTGCAATATATGTTGATAAATAGTCGAGCTGCACACCAGCAGAAAATGATTTTCCTAATTTCCGACCGTACCCCAAACCGATTTTTTTCTCATTATAATTTGAGTATCCAAAATATGTAAGGGTGACCCCGAAATTACCTGATTTGGTCGGAAGAATAAATCCTCCAGCAGCCAGGCTCATCTCCTTTACAATAAAGCGGTTTTCATAATATATACCTGCTGCAAGTTTGTTATAGTCAGCTAATCCTGCCTGATTATTGAATCCAGCCCAGAAGCCTGACAGTGCAACTGAACTTCTTCCAAGCCCGCCTGAACGTGCCCCGAGGATGTTATAGTAACCTGAATAAACACAGGTCGAAATAAAAAACAGAAATAGGGAGATGGTCACTTTCATTATTCTGTTGATTTTGTGAAGTCCAAAGATATAAAAAATAATATTTAATATTTTATATAATATGATTTTATGTTAAAAGTATTAGTGAATTATCCGGTTTCGTATAACTTAAATTTGAATATTTTTTATACTGCTATTATAAACTGTTGATTATTAGGAGATGGAATGTGCTTGGTACAAAGTTTGCATTAGCGAGGCTGTCCTATTTAATTGAGAATTATTTATTGTGAATTCAGGAAATATAAAAGATAATAAAGCTAAACAAATTTCGGAATTAAATTCCAGTAATACAACTGCATTCGAGAACTGCAATTGTAAGGTTTTAATAATTGATACCGATAGCCATTTCAGGTATGTAATTTCAAATTCACTAAAGTATTTCTCATTTAATGGGAATGGATTAAAAATGATTGAAGCTGATTCATTAGACCTGGCAGAACAGATCATTCGTAATACGGATGAAATAGTTCTTATTATCTTTAATAAAATGATTTTTGGAATTAATGGGAAGAGCGATTTTCTGGATTTACTCAGAAATTATATCAATAAAGAGAATGGTAAGGTTATTTTTAGATATAATGGAGCTTCTACAAAGCCTTTCATTGATATGACCTCTTCATCCTTTAAAATCGACAGGCATTCGGAATTTGAATATGCCAGGGATAGGTTAATTGACCTTGCCCAGATGACTATTGTTACATATAATAATGATAACCTTAACGTTAAGCCTGTTAATGAGGGAAATGGTGGTAATAATAGTGCTAATATGAAGGAAGTCAGTAATAAGACAGAATGTATTACTCAACCTATAGGGTCTGAAAATGATGAAAGCTTATCCTCACTAAAGGGTAATCATCTATCTGAAATGCTTGCACATGGGCTTAAAGGTCCCATAGGTAATATTAAGGTGCTTATGGATGCTCTTACCAGCGACCCTGATTTATTTGATGAGGAGACATCTCATAAATTATTATCGAATGTGAGAAATTCGGCTGACTCAATGAATGAGATGATCGATAGCTTTCTGTTTTGGTCACGAATCAGAAAAAACGAACTGGACTTTAATCCAATAAGAATAAATGTTAAGAATCTTATTCATGAAAATATCAATTTACTAAAAGGAACTGCCATACAGAAAGATATTGATTTGCAATTTGATATATCTGACGATGTCGTAGTTCTTGCTGATGAGGTAATGATGATAGCAGTGCTCAGAAACTTAATTTACAATGCAATTAAGTTTACTGGCAGGGGAGGGCAGGTGTTCGCAAAAGTACGCGCCGAAGGAGATAAGGTTAGTATATCAGTTGAGGATACCGGTGTCGGTATATCAGCCGGGGACATAGAAAAGATCTTTGATCCTGAAGCACATATTGTCACTAAAGGAACGGAAAATGAAACCGGCTCAGGACTGGGGTTACTGCTTTGTAAAGATTATGTGGAGAAAAATGGCGGTAAAATGTCAGTAGAGAGTGAAAAAGGACAAGGTTCAATATTCAGGCTTTGTATTCCCCGGTGGAAAAACATATCGATTAATTGATTAAATCCTCTCAAAAAGAAATTAATATATTTTGAATTTTAGCTCTTCAATCATTTCCTTACCTTTGACCCGGATTATTCATTATGGATTTTTATGGAATTAATAAAAAAATATTTTCCAGACCTAAATTCTGCTCAAATCGAAAGATTTAAAATGCTTAAACCATTATATACTGAATGGAACAGCAAAATAAATGTTATTTCACGAAAGGATATTGATAAGCTCTATGAAAGACATGTACTGCATTCTTTGGGAATTGTAAAAGTAATTGAGTTTAAACCCGGAACATCGGTGCTGGATGTTGGTTCCGGTGGTGGCTTTCCCGGCATTCCACTTGCTATTATGTTTCCTGAATCCAATTTTCACCTTATCGACTCCATTGGTAAAAAAATAAAGGTTGTTGAAGAGGTTGTGAATGAGCTGGAACTTAATAATGTTACATTTGAAAAAATAAGGGCCGAGGGTATTGATGAAAAGTTTGATTTTGTCGTTAGCCGGGCAGTGACAACTCTTCCTGTTTTTTATAGATGGGTGAGAAATAGCATTCTGAAACAAAATAAGAACAAATTTAAAAACGGCATTCTTTATTTAAAGGGTGGTGATATTGAATCTGAATTATCAGAATTAAAGAAGAAAGTAAATGTTTACCCTTTAAGCAGATACTTTGAAGAACCTTTTTTTGAAACTAAAAAGCTGTTGCATATTGCGATTTAAATTATTTTAGCCTGTCAGCATCTTTCTCAATGCTTCTCATAAAACTAATTGCATGAGTGTTCACAACCGTTATTATATAAATACTCTTGTTCTGATAGAACCAAATTCTGCTTTTTCTCTATTTCAACTAAAATATTAAAACAATTACTTGAAGCTTTAATAAAAGTTATATATTTGCCCTTTCAATAAAATTCAAAAATCTTTTCATTATGACAGAAAAAATAAAACAATCTTTAAGGGAATCAACTAAAGC
>JAOZOC010000479.1:2189-3260 GCA_029933495.1 Bacteroidales bacterium | reverse complement strand
CCTGATTTTACTTGGCTCGTTTTTAGTATTTCAGTCATTTTCGCAGGATACGGTTTACATTGATCCGTCAATTTCCGGAAATGCCAGTGAAAACGGAACAATTGAACGTCCGTTTAATTCATGGAGTGACCTTCATTGGAGCGATACGAGCTATATGAATGGGAAAGTATTTTTGCAGAAGTGTGGGACTGTTTCTTATTCAGAAAAAGGTTTTCTGTTAAAAGAGGGAAGAAATATACTCTTTTCATCTTACGGTGATGGAGATAGTCCTGAAATTAGGGCTTTTTGTAGTGCTCATGTATTTGATTTTAAGAATAGTATGGCAATTACATTACGGAATCTTAAAATTCGGGGAGATACTAATAGCAAAGGAGTTGCAACACCAGTTTCTTGTGTCAGATTTTTTGGAAAATATGACACAGAAGAGGAGAATAAAATAATAATAGAAAGTTGTGATTTCTCAAATACATCTTGGGGTTTGAGGTTTATGTATGGTTCTGATGCAACTGTAAAAAACTGCCGGATACACCTTACTGAGGATGATGGAATTTTTGCTGAAAGCTGGAGAAACTTAAAGATTATTGATAATAGGATTTTTGAAGTAAATCAAAAGTGGTTTCATACAGGACATACTGAGAATGAGGCTCCGGGCGACTGCATACAATTGTCAAAAAAGAGCAGTGGTTTTATTGTTAGAAATAATTATCTTGACAGGTCGGGTACAGGAAATAAGTTCTGCTTTATACATACCGGTAATCCGGCTTTTGGAATTATTGAGAATAATGTTTTAAAAAGCCCTGATTCAGCAGGTGACGGTGGAGCTTGTTTGTTTTTCGGTAATAATGATTCCGTAATAATAAGAGGTAACAAGTTTTTGGGCGAACTACAGGGAATATATTGTCATGGTAAAGCATTTGTGTACTATAATATTTTTATTGATTTACCTTTGGGAATATATAGTGTAGATAATAGCGTAATAGTTTTTAACAATGTATTTTATCAGTGTAAGGCGTCAATAAAAGGAAAATCAATTGTTAATTCTGTAGCAGTTTCAGAATTAGAAGTAAAAAA
>JAOZOC010000479.1:0-2179 GCA_029933495.1 Bacteroidales bacterium | reverse complement strand
AAAAAATTGTATTTTTTATGGAAGTGAAGCACCTTCATACGCAACAGATTCTTATTATAACTGCTATTGGGAAACAAAACGAGAAAATGGGAGAAATTCAGTTTTTTCCGATCCTCAGTTTATTAATGCCGAAGCAGGCGATTTCCACCTGAAAGCAACATCTCCCTGTATTGATAAAGGAACAGATGTGGGATTGAAGTTTGATAAGGATGGTAATTCTGTGCCAAAAGGTGGCGGTGTGGATATTGGGGCTTATGAAGTAAAATGAGCTATATAAAAAAAAGTTTGGTAAAGACAAGTCACGACTTGTCTCATGAAAATATAATACTATGAAAGCAATGATACTTGCAGCTGGTTTGGGAACAAGGATGAGGCCTTTTACAGATAAAAAGCCGAAGGCTCTCATTGAGATTGCTGGAAGACCCTTGCTGGAAATTGTTATCACAAATCTTATAGAATCAGGATTTGATGAGATAATAATAAATGTTCATCATTTTTCTAATCAGATTATTGAGTTCCTGGATCTAAAGAATAACTTTAATATCAGGATTGATCTCTCTGATGAGCGTGATGAACTTCTTGATACTGGTGGAGGATTAAAAAAAGCTTCCTGGTTTTTTGATGATGGAAAACCGTTCCTTGTTCATAATGTGGATATAATCACTGACGTGAATTTGAAAGAAATGATGAAGTTTCATAATGAGAGAAACGCATTGGTGACACTTGCAGTCAGAAAGCGTGAAACATCAAGATATCTGTTGCTCGATAAATCAACTTTTGAATTGTGCGGATGGACAAATATTAAAACAGGGGAGGTTAAGATAGCAATTTCAGGAAGAGAAACTAATAGATATGCCTTTAGTGGAATTCATATTATTGATCCTGCTTTCTTTGATTTTGTGGGTGATAAAAGGAAGTTTTATATTATTGACGAATATCTTAAACTTGCAAAAAATAGTAAAATTGTAGGATTTGATCATAGTGATTCTTTTTGGTTGGATATTGGAAAGCCTGAGAGCTTGAATGAGGCTGTGAAGTGGTTGTGAAATTCAAAGTTAATACTTAAGGTCAATATTTTACTATGTACAATAATTTATGGTGTTGTGATGTTATAAATATTGATCCACGATTAGTAAAACATGAAAAAACAAACGATTCTTTTTTTATTCTTTATCCTTGTTTCATCATTGGGATTTAGTCAGAAAAACACCTATTTTGGTGGAGAACTTGCTATGACGGGTGACGTTTTCGATATGAACGACCCTTGTGGTTTGCTTACCTCAACAAACCTAATAACAGGCTACTGGGGATTTAGTGTCGGGCAGGAAATCAACAGAAATCTCCTTATTGAGACGGGTTTTTTTATAAAGTATTACGATGTGGGATACGGTTATTCCTCCGGATTTGGTAATGTGGGATTTTCTTCAAATGCCTTTGATAGCAGGCAAATTCCCGTGCGGTTGAAAGCGAGGTTTAATCTATTGAAAGATAGATTGTTCCTGACAACAACTGTTGGGTATCATTTTGGTTTTAATTACGATTATGGTGATGATTACGGTTCAGGAGGCAGTGAGACTATTATCGGTAATGATACCGTTAATATGTCTTATACCGTCAGAGCTCTTTCAAAAGATTTTTCATTGATCGAAACCGGGGTGGGATTGGAGTTTGCACTTTTCGACGGATTCATTGTAAGCCTCTCATCAAGCTATTATGCCGGATTAAAAAAGATTTACCAAATGGACATCACAAGGAAAGATGCGGATTGTATTTCGACTGATTCCTATGGTATAAGCAAAGGTAGCTATTGGAGTGTTGCCTTCGGAGTTAAATATGCAGTCAGCAATTTATGGAAGAAGAAATGATCAGGATCAAAATATTTCTATGAATCATTTGGAGATAAATTTTTTCTAAAACACCTCTTTGTAATTATAAATTACAATATCTTTACACACAAATTATTATGTATAAATGACTACTTTTCTGCAAAAAACGGCAGATTATATAATTAAAAATTATAGAAACAGTTTGGGTGAAATATGTATTGTTTTGCCCAACAGGCGCGCTTCCATATTTTTGAAAAAGTATATTGCTGCTGAATTAAATAAAACGGTCTGGTCGCCTGCTTTTTATGCTATTGAGGATTTTGTGTTCGAAATTTCCGGTTTAAAGCCCATTG
>JAOZOC010000478.1:2868-3260 GCA_029933495.1 Bacteroidales bacterium | reverse complement strand
AATCCCAGTGATTTGGACAATTCTGACTCATATCATAAAACTGAACAGCCTTATTTGAACAGGTTATTGAATCATCCGCATAAAAATAGACTTCGGGAAGAAGGTCGGAACTCACAGTTATATAACCGGATTTAACCTTCGTGTCGCTACTCTCTGAATTTGTAACAATCAATGTTACATTATATGTCCCCTCATCAGGATAAAAAATACTCTGTGGATTTTTATCCGTTGAGGAAGAGGGTGTTGCTCCCTCAAAAGTCCATTGCCAGGACATTGGCACACCAGTTGACAAATCGGCAAAATCAATGGCACATCCTGTCGGAATAGTTGTTTCTTCTGCATCAAAATCAGCCGAAAGATGCGTCGTGATGATCTTCACGACAACTTTCCCT
>JAOZOC010000478.1:0-2858 GCA_029933495.1 Bacteroidales bacterium | reverse complement strand
GGGTTCTTTTCCATTGATATAGCAGGTGTTGCACCTTCAAAAGTCCATTCCCAGGATGTTGGCACTCCTGTTGACAAGTCAGCAAAGTCAATTGCACAACCTGTTGGGATTGTTGTCTCGCTGGCCTCAAAATCAGCAGAAAGGGTTCCCTGCCAAACAGGCGATGACCATAATCCACGACCAAAGGTTCCTGCTCTGATAGCATCTTCGGAAGCATCAATCGGATTATGATAAATTTCAATCTCATTTACTGAGGCATCAACCGGCAGGCCGGTGCTATACATAATCCAGTCATCCATTGTTGCATCGCGGTAGTAAACTCCGGCATCAGAGGCAACATAAAGGCCTTCCGGACTGTTTATATAATATGCAATTGAATTCATATTGATATTGGGTAGGGTGCCTGTTATATCTTCCCAGTTAAGACCTTTATTTACTGATTTATAGACCTTACTACCTTTTGAGACATAGACAATATTTTCATCAAAAGGACTTGCTTCAATATCACGGATATTATCACCTCCAGGAATATTTGATGATAAGTCATACCAATCGGGATTACTATTCATCACATTGTCAGTTCTGTAAAGATGCTGTTTCCAGGAATAGTAAAACACATCAGTATTGGCAGGGCTTTGTTCAACAACATTAATATTGTTTGACCCTCCTTGTGCTATTTTTTGCCAGGTAAAAGAATTTGTTTTAACCCCAATAGCCCTCCAGATACTTTTATACCCGGCAAACATTATGTCTGTATTTGTTTCGTGCAGACAGAATGGTGTTATCCAGCCACCATCCTCATCAATGCCATGCACTCCGTTTCCTCCAACATTGTGAGAACTGCCATTGTTATATTTTCTGATAAGTGCTCCATAATAAACAGTAGCATAAGAATACTCAGGTTCCTGGTAATCAAAGGCACATTCCATTCCGTCGCCTCCATGTGTGACCTGCCAGTTATTATTCCCATAATAAGTTGATGTTCCATTGTCCTGATAGCCGTTAATAACTTTATCTTTAACAGATGCACACTGCCCTATCCGATAGACCTGACTTATTGCAAGTCCGCTGGTGATTTCAGGCCATGAACTTCCGTTATCAGGAGTATAATATATCCCTCCGTCGTTTCCGGCGTATAACCTGTTATTTAAAGGGTTCCATTCAAGAACATGAAGGTCGGCATGTACTGATGGCACATTACACCCGCCATACCAATGTGAACTTATATCCCAGGATACTCCTCCATCAGACGATTTCCAGCAATTTACGCCACCGATATAAATAGTGTTTTGGTCATTAGGATCGGCAGCAATATCAAGATCGTACCAGGCTTGTCCACCATCTCCGCCATCACATCCCCAGCTCATTATATTGGGCGATGTTGACTGCTCAGTAAAACTTGCACCTTCATTTGCAGATTTATATAATCCTTTGAATGAGCTGCCTTCGGTTTGAATAAGATATATAACATTAGGATTTGCTTCTGTAACGGCAATTGCAGCTCTGTCACCTCCTGCCAATCCATTTGAAAGTTGTTCCCAGTCAGTGCCTGCATTAGTCGATTTATATAATGAACCTCCTTTTACAGCAAAAATAATATCAGGATTTCCAGGTTTAAAAACAATATCCTTGAATGTACCAGATTTAGTTTGTGTCCAGGATGCACCTGCATCAATGGTTTTAAAAACACCGCCTGTAGTAGCAGCATACATAGTACTATAAACATCAGGATGCTGAATCATTCTACCTACTCTTACATTTCCCATTCCATTATTCCACAGCTCCCAGGTCTGACCTCCATCACTGCTTTTAAATACGCCCATACCCTGTGAATCCCCTCCATCGCGGTCTCCGCTACCAATATAAATATTATCCGGATTGTTCCAGTCTACAATAATAGAAGATACTCCAAGAACAGGTAAAACATCCGTTTCACTTGTCCAGGTTCCCTGAGAAGCATCATATTCCCACATTCCGCCGGCAGGTGCTCCAATGTAGACAATATCAGGGTTTGTAGGATGAAAAGCTATGGCATTAATTCTTCCCAAACCGCTATAACCTTTATCACCTGAAGGAATATTAAAAGGTCCGAGGCTTGTCCAGTCAGCTTCCGATTTCAGAGCATCAGGATGATCTTTTATATATTTAATATACTCATTATAAGTTTGATCTGCTGGCTTTCTTGTTCCGTCAGGATATATATGGTTTTCCATCCACCATTCCCAACGTTTAAAAGGTTTCCAGCCGCTTCCTTTGGTAATCTCTCTTCCCTCCCAATAAATGTTGAATGCTCGCTGAACATCATAAAAGTTGACAGCTTCATCCTGCATCATTTCTATCCAGTACGGGTAATTTGCAGTATCAGACTTAATCAGTGAAGTGTTGTTTTGTGATGAAGCATTTAAGGCTATCACAAGTATTATTGAAAGTAGTAAAGTTTTTAACAGTGTCATAATAAACAATATTTGGGGTTATTAAAGGATGCAAAATTACAAAAAACAAAGGATATTACATCTAAAATAAACAACATTTTGGTTTATTTTACACATTATGAGCCTATTCCGGAATAAACTCGAATGCCCCCAGATCAGGCCCATCATCAGAAACCCTTGAATTGCCATCGTAATCATTTGATATGTCAATGGTAGAGGATTCGATAATTTCAATATTCCCGGCATCAATAGCAGGTGAAAGTGTGTCGAGGTGGTAATCATTAGTATAATAATCCGTAAAAAGCGGATTTTTATTTTTTATGCAGTTCAGATACTTTTCCGGATTGGATATATCAAGCTCTGTCCTGATAAGGCAATTGTCATATTTAAAATTGTAATCGTAATTTGAATCTTCAACACCGTCCG